>NZ_JAVAJJ010000012.1:0-214530 GCF_052112305.1 Pseudomonas sp. QLc11A | reverse complement strand
GGTTGATGTCGCGGGTCCAGAGGCCGGCGCCGAGGCCGAACTCGGTATCGTTGGCGATGGCCAGGGCTTCGGCTTCGTCCTTGAAGGTGGTGATGCTCACCACCGGGCCGAAGATTTCTTCCTGGAACACGCGCATCTTGTTGGTGCCCTTGAGCAGCGTCGGCTGGATGTAATAGCCGCTCGCCAGGTTGCCCTCGAGTTTTTCCACCTTGCCGCCGGTCAGCAACTCGGCCCCTTCGCCCTTGGCGATTTCCAGGTACGAAAGGATCTTGTCGAATTGCTGCTCGGACGCCTGGGCGCCGACCATGGTGTCGGTGTCCAGCGGGTCGCCGCGCTTGATTTGCAGGACCTTCTTCATCACCACTTGCATGAATTCGTCGTAGATCGACTCCTGCACCAGCGCGCGGGAAGGGCAGGTGCAGACTTCGCCCTGGTTGAAGAACGCCAGCACCAGGCCTTCGGCGGCTTTCTCGATGAAGGACGGTTCGGCCTTCATGATGTCTTCGAAGAAGATGTTCGGCGACTTGCCACCCAGCTCCACGGTGGACGGAATGATGTTTTCGGCGGCGCATTTCATGATGTGCGAGCCGACCGGGGTCGAGCCGGTGAAGGCGATCTTGGCGATGCGTTTGCTGGTGGCCAGGGCTTCGCCGGCTTCTTTGCCGAAGCCTTGCACGATGTTCAGCACACCCGGTGGCAGCAGGTCGCCGATCAGCTCGACCAGCACGGTGATGCCCAGCGGGGTTTGCTCGGCGGGCTTGAGTACCACGCAGTTACCGGCAGCCAGGGCTGGAGCGAGTTTCCACGCGGCCATCAGGATCGGGAAGTTCCACGGGATGATCTGGCCGACCACGCCGAGGGGTTCATGGATGTGATAGGCCACGGTGTTGCCGTCGATTTCGGCGGCGCTGCCTTCCTGGGCGCGGATGCAGCCGGCGAAGTAGCGGAAATGGTCGGCGGCCAGCGGGATGTCGGCGTTGAGGGTTTCGCGCACGGCCTTGCCGTTGTCCCAGGATTCGGTGATTGCCAGCAGTTCCAGGTTCTGTTCGATGCGGTCGGCGATTTTCAGCAGCACCAGCGAGCGCGCCTGGGCGGACGTGGCGCCCCAGGCATCGGCGGCGGCGTGGGCAGCATCCAGGGCCTTGTCGATGTCTTCGGCCGTGGAGCGGGGGAATTCGGCAATCGGTTGGCCATTCACTGGCGAGGTATTGGTGAAGTACTGACCTTTGACAGGCGCGACGAACTCGCCGCCGATGTAGTTACCGTATTTGGCTTTGAACGAAACGATAGCGCCTTCAGTACCGGGGTGAGCGTAACGCATGGTGGTCTCTCCTTGCTTTTGTGCTTATAGGGAGTCGCGCATGTGCGCTTGCTATAAGCGTAGAGCAAGGGGCGGGCCAGTGCGTTGCAGCTCAGGCAAATCAAGGCCTTGCGCGTTTTTTGTCGGACGGATGGAGTGCGGCTGTGACGCTTTCGGTACAGCTGGCGTGACACTTTGTACCGCATCTGGCACAGCTCGTGACCGGGTGGTCTTGCAGGCATTGCAATGCAGGCCCGGCTGGAGGATGCTCGGGCAATCACAAGGACTGACGCGGCAGCTCCTACAGGGAGCGTGTACACCTTTCGGGGGGGAGAATAATAAGAAATGCACGACAACCATTTGAGTCGCCATGCCCAGCAAGTTCTGACCGTTACTCAGGGCAAGGCCCACCTGCATGGCCCTGGCAGTGATCCGTCCATCGCCCGCTCCTGGTTGCGCTGCCTTGAGGACTATCACCTCGACCCGGCGCTGAGCATCGCACCGACGGTGCTGGAACACGGTCGTGTCCTTGAAAGTCGCGAACGCTTGCAGCAAGTGCTGCACATCGCTGGCAATGAAATGACCAGCCTGCACCAGCAACTCTCCGGTGCCGGCCATGCAGTGCTGCTGACCGACGCCCGCGGCGTGATCCTCAATTGCGTCACCGCACCTGCCGAACGACAGATTTTCGAGCGTGCCGGGCTCTGGCTCGGAGCCGACTGGAGCGAGGCCTGCGAAGGCACAAACGGTATCGGCACCTGCCTGGTGGAGCGTCAGTCGCTGACCATCCATCAGGACGAACACTTTCGCGGCCGCCACACCGGCCTGACCTGCTCGGCGAGCCCGGTCTTCGATCCCCATGGCGAATTGCTGGCGGTGCTCGACGTGTCGTCGGCGCGGCGCGATGTGTCGCGGCAAAGTCAGTTCCACACCATGGCGCTGGTCAATCTGTCGGCGAAGATGATCGAGAGCTGTTACTTCCTGCGCTGCTTCGACAACCAATGGCTGCTGCGTTTTCACTTGCAGGCCGAGTCCGTCGGTTTGTTCAGCGAAGGTCTGCTGGCGTTCGACGGAGAAGGGCGCATCTGCGCAGTCAATCAGAGTGCCCTGAACCTGCTGGGACATATCCGCGGCGGCTTGCTGGGTAAACCGGTGGAGGCGTTTTTCGATTGCTCGCTCGATGAGTTGCTGGGGCGGGCGAGTATCAGTGCCGCAGCCAGTTGGCCATTGCGTACCCGTGATGGTCGCAAGCTGTTCGCGGTATTGCGCGGCGAGGCGCGGCGGTCGCTGCCTATTCCAATGGAGCTTGCTCCCAAGGCTGCACCGGCACCGCGCCTGTCGGGCATTTGCCTGGATGATGTGACCTTGCAGGCGGACTTTCGCAAGGCCTTGCGCGTCTACGAGCGCGACGTGCCGTTGCTGATCAACGGCGAAACAGGGTCCGGCAAGGAGGCCTTCGCCAAAGCGCTGCACCACGCCAGCCAGCGGGCGGAAAAAGCCTTCGTCGCCCTCAATTGCGCGGCCATTCCCGAGAGTCTGATCGAAAGCGAGCTGTTCGGTTACCGTGGCGGCAGCTTCACCGGTGCGCGCAAGGAAGGCATGCGCGGCAAGTTGCAACAGGCCGACGGAGGGACCTTGTTCCTCGATGAAATCGGTGACATGCCACTGGCCCTGCAGACGCGATTGCTCAGGGTGCTGGAGGACCGGCAGGTGGTGCCGATCGGTGGCGAGCCGGAAGCGGTAAACGTGCGGATCATCAGTGCCACCCACCGTAATTTGCTGGATCGCGTGCAGGACGGCAGCTTCCGCGAGGATTTGTATTACCGCCTCAATGGCCTTGAAGTCGCGCTGCCGGCATTGCGTGATCGCAGTGATAAATCGCAGTTGCTCGACTTTTTACTGGCCGAAGAGGCGCACGGAGAAGCGGTGTTGATTGACGGGCCGGCACGCGAGGCTTTGTTGGGATTTGCCTGGCCGGGCAACGTACGCCAGCTGCGAAATGTGCTGCGTACGTTGGCAGCGCTGTGTGAGGACGGACGGATCGGTCTGGAAGATTTGCCGGCCATGATTCGTTCGGCCAGGCCGGCGATGGCGCAGGCTATCGAAGAGCCATCGGAGCATCCGCTGGAGGATGCCGAGCGGCTGGCGTTACTCAGTGCGCTGGAGCAGACGCGCTGGCATATGACGCATACGGCGCAGCAGTTGGGGGTCAGTCGAAATACCCTTTATCGCAAGCTGCGCAAGCACGGGATTGCCCGGTAAGCTGCGTCGCCCCCAATCGCGGGCAAGCCCGCTCCCACAGGGTCTATGGGGCCTTTGTGGGAGCGAGCCTGCTCGCGAAGGCGTCTTCGGATCTGAAACATCAGGTGCGATTTTCCCCTCCCTAAGCTAACCTGCGACCAAGTTTTACGAGGTCGACTATGCACATTCATATTCTTGGTATCTGCGGCACTTTCATGGGGTCAATGGCGGTTCTGGCCAAAGAACTGGGCCATCACGTGACGGGCTCCGATGCCAACGTCTATCCGCCGATGAGCACTCAGTTGCAAGCCCAGGGCATCGAGTTGACACAAGGCTATGACCCGGCGCAACTCGATCCGGCCCCTGATCTGGTGGTGATCGGCAACGCCATGTCCCGGGGCAACCCGGCGGTGGAGTACGTGCTGAACAAAGGCCTGCCGTACGTGTCCGGCCCGCAATGGCTGGCGGATCACGTGCTGCAAGGTCGTTGGGTGCTGGCCGTTGCCGGTACGCACGGCAAGACCACCACCAGCAGCATGCTGGCCTGGGTGCTGGAGCATGCAGGCATGGCCCCGGGCTTCCTGATCGGCGGCGTACCGCAAAACTTCTCGGTGTCGGCGCGCCTGGGTGATACACCCTTCTTCGTCATCGAAGCCGACGAGTACGACAGTGCGTTCTTCGACAAGCGCTCCAAGTTCGTACATTACCGCCCGCGCACGGCAATCCTGAACAACCTTGAGTTCGATCACGCGGACATCTTCCCGGACCTGCCGGCCATCGAGCGGCAGTTCCATCACCTGGTGCGGACCATCCCGAGCGAAGGCCTGGTGATTCATCCGACCACTGAGCCGGCGTTGCAGCGAGTCATTGAAATGGGTTGCTGGACCCCGGTGCAAACTACCGGTGCCGGCGGTCAGTGGCAGGTCAAACTGCTCAGTGAAGATGGTTCGAAGTTCGAAGTGATGTTCGAAGGCGTCACCCAGGGGGTGGTCGAATGGGACATGACTGGCCAGCACAACGTCGCCAATGCATTGGCCACTTTGGCCGCTGCACGCCACGTCGGTGTGGTGCCGTCCATGGGCATCGCCGCGTTGAGCGCCTTCAAAAGCGTGAAACGCCGGATGGAGAAAGTCGCGGAAGTCCGTGGCATCACCATTTATGACGACTTCGCTCACCACCCGACCGCCATCGCCACCACGCTGGACGGCCTGCGCAAGCGCATCGCCGATGCACCGTTGATCGCGATCATCGAGCCACGTTCCAACTCCATGAAACTTGGCGCGCACCGTGACGGACTGCCGGAAAGCGTGGTCGATGCCGATCAGGTGATCTGGTACGCACCCGCCAACCTCGGCTGGGACCTGGCGGGCACCGCGGCACTGTGCACTGTGCCGTCGATTGTCAGCGACTCCCTTGAGGGCATCATCGATCGTGTGAAGAGCCAGGCCCAACCCGGCACTCACGTGGTCATCATGAGCAACGGCGGCTTCGGCGGCCTTCACGGCAAGTTGGCCGAGGCACTCAAATGAACAACGGCCCGGACCGCATCACCCTGGCGATGACCGGCGCTTCAGGCGCTCAGTACGGTTTACGCCTGCTCGACTGCCTGGTGCGGGAAGATCGTGAAGTGCACTTCCTGATTTCCAGGGCCGCGCAGTTGGTGATGGCGACCGAGACTGACGTCACGCTGCCATCCAAACCGCAGATGATGCAGGCATTCCTCACCGAATACACGGGGGCCGTCGCCGGGCAGATTCGGGTGTATGGCAGGGAAGACTGGATGTCGCCGGTGGCCTCGGGTTCCGGCGCGCCAGCGGCGATGGTGGTGGTGCCGTGCTCCACTGGCACGTTGTCGGCGATCGCTAGCGGCGCCTGCAACAACCTGATCGAGCGTGCGGCCGATGTGACGCTCAAAGAGCGTCGCCAGCTGATTCTTGTGCCTCGCGAGGCGCCGTATTCAAGCATTCACCTGGAGCACATGCTCAAGTTGTCGAACATGGGCGTGACAATCCTGCCGGCATCACCGGGCTTTTATCATCAGCCGCAAACCATCGACGACCTGATCGATTTCGTCGTGGCACGGATCCTTAACCTGCTGAATATTCCTCAGGACATGCTGCCGCGTTGGGGTGAACATCATCTGACCAGCGATGAATAAGCTGCTGGTGATGGTGCTGGCGCTGCAATTGGCCGGGTGCGCCACAGTGCGCACCCTAGATGCGGCCAAACCGGGGGCGCCGGTGGTGTACGCCGGGACGCGGCTGGATTTGTATGCGATGAATGGCGGTTGTTGCGCGATGGACCGTTTCGGCGCGCAAGCGCCGAGCTATCCGGGCGTTGATCTGCCGGCCAGTGCCTTGCTCGATACACTGCTGTTGCCGCTGTCGTTGCTGACGGTGATCGGGGTGAGTTTTCAGGCAACGGGTGGGTTGTAAGGGCGCGTTGTGGCGAGGGGGCTTGCCCCCGTTGGGCTGCGGAGCAGCCCCAAAACCGGCCATCTCCATTTTTCTGATTCACCGCAAGTACCCTATTTACGACTGCTACGCAGTCGAACGGGGGCAAGCCCCCTCGCCACAGGTCCGCGGATTATTTTCCGAGTTTGCGCAACTCATCCGACTCGACAATCCGCACACCGTCCTGCTCTTCGAGTGCAAGACGCCACATGGCGCGGGCCAGTTGGCAGGCTTCGATGCCGTGGTATTTACCCGGGATCAGGCGTGACAAGGGGCCGGCGACTTTCTCGGCCAGGCGCGGCTCAACGCGATCACCCAGTAACAGCGAAGGGCGGCAAATAGTCAGCTGCGGCCAGTCCTGCGCGCGCAATGCGTACTCCATTTCGCCTTTGACCCGGTTGTAGAAAATCGAGGATCTGCGATCGGCTCCCAGAGCACTGATTACGATCAGGTGTCGTGCGCCCATCTCCCGTGCGCGTTTGGCGAATGCCACCACCATGTCCAGGTCCACTGCGCGAAACGCCTGCTCCGAGCCGGCCTGCTTGATCGTGGTGCCCAGGCAGCAATAGGCTATATCTACCCGCCCGTTCAGTTGTGGCAGGAACGCCGTCGGGTCGCCGACCGGGTTTTCCAGGTGCGGGTGTTCAGCCAGTGGCCGGCGTGAGGGGGCCAATACCCGGGTGATCGTTGGCTCGCTGAGCAAGCGATCGAGCAGGTGTTCACCCGTCAAACCGGTGGCTCCGGCGAGCAGCACGTGCTGAGGCGTCAAGTACATAGTGTTTCTCCCTTGATACTGTTCAGCTTAGTTGCTGTTTGCATCCTTGCTTTGCATGGATGCACTTTGCAGTGCTTTTCGTGCCTGTTGTTTGCGTAATAGTTGCCAGTGCGAGAGGACGGTTTTCGGTGCCCAGATCTGTGGTTCGGATGCTTCGAAGCCGTCCGCCAGCTCACGCTCGGCGACAGTGGCCTTGGCCCGTTTGAAGGCTTGTTCCAGATCATCGGTCTGGTTCAGGGCCTGGACGAACAGGGCATCGCCGAAGTAGGTGAAGTTGGCTTCCTCCGAGCAGCCGAAGGAGACTCGGTCGGCCCGCGAGGCCGTCATGATCATGGTCCGTTCATCCTTGAGCGCGGGGATGAAACCGCCGGAGTAACAGGACGAAATCACGATGATCTTGTCGCGGTTTTTCAGCGGGGCGAGAACAGCGGCCAATTCGTCGGCTGGCAGATCGGCCAGTTCCATGCGCGGCTGGTCCAGTACCAGTTCGTGTTCGCTGGTGCCATGGCTGGTCAGGTAGATGAAAATCAGGTCTTCCGGACCGCTGCGTTCGGCCAGCGCCAGGGCGGCGCGACGCAGGTTCTCCCGGGTAGCCATCGGGCGGTCGGCGAGGTGGTCACGATGGTTCACCAGGCGGATCTGGCCGAAGGCGCCGAAACGGGTGGAGAGCATATTGGCGACGTAGTCGGACTCGCGCAGAAACACGCTTTGCTTGCCATCACCGCCCAGGGTCAACGAATACAGCTCCACCGCCGGGGTCGAGGGCGGAATGTTGGCCAGCGCTGCGTCGAGCAAGCGCCCCTGTGCCAGCAGGCCGAGCTCGAGTGTATCCGGCAACAGTTTGCCCTCGGCGTCGCGCACGCGCTGGCCATTGATCCAGGTGCCGCTGAGCACAGTGCCATCGGTCAGCACCAGCGTGCCACGGCCCTGGTAACTGTCGTTGTCGAACTGGCCGGTGTAAAAGCTGCCGTCGGCGAGGTTCAGCCGGCCCTGACCGGAAAAGCGCCAGTCGTTGAAGTGGCCGATGTAGTGGCTGCCGTCAGTGCCGATCAACTCGCCCTTGCCGTTCAGCGAACCTTCCTTGAACTGGCCCAGCCACACATCGCCGTCGGCGTTTTCGTAGCGGCCTTTGCCGTGCAGTTGATTGTTCTTGAAACCGCCGACATAGATGTCGCCATCGGCGCTGTTGAACGTGCCGTTGCCTTCCAGTTGGCCGTCGACAAAGTGCCCGGTGAACTGATTGCCGTTGCCGTCACTGCGCTGGCCTTCGCCGTTGGGTTTGCCGTGGGCGAACTGGCCCTGATAGGAGCTGCCGTCTTCGAGTTCGAGGCGACCCAGGCCGGCGTATTGATCGGCCTTGAATTCACCGCGGTAACTCATGCCGTTTTCTTTGAGCGTGCCTTCGCCGTCACGGCGGCCAGCCTTGAAGCCGCCGCTGTAGCTGTTGGCGTTGGTGGTCAGTGCTCCCTGGCCGTCGAACAGTCCCTGATTGAACTGCCCGCGATAGACTTCGCCATTGCTGCCATGCCATTCGCCCTGGCCCTGCCACTGGCCTTTGTCGAATTCGCCGGCGTACCAGCTGCCGTTCGGGTAGTCGATGCGACCCTTGCCTTGCAGCAAGCCATTGACCAGGTCACCGCGATAGCGTCCGCCGTCTGGCAGGCGTGCGTCGGGGGGCAAAGGAGATTCGCCGTCGCCGCAAGCGGTGAGCATCAGGGTCAAGGCAAGGAGTGCAAGTGGGCGCATAGCGGATTCCGGGCAATTAGGCGAAGGAGTATGCCGCAGCCATGGGTCCTTATATAGGGCGAGGTACCGCAAGAGGGCGCGAAACAGCAGACGCTGCTTCGCATCCCGGAAGGTTTACACGAAGCACAGGGACAGGGGTTCGGCGATATACGCCGGTTTGTCCGAACCTTCGATTTCCAGGGTGGTGGTGGCCTTGAGCAGCCATTGGCCGGGTTTCTTCTCGATGACTTCGGTCAGGTCGACCTTCAGCCGTACCCGCGAATTGACCTTGACCGGCTGGATGAAGCGCACGCTGTCGAGGCCGTAGTTGACCACCATCTTCAAGCCTTCGGGCATGACGAGGATGTCTTCCATCAATTTCGGAATCAGCGACAACGACAGAAATCCGTGAGCGATAGTGCTGCCAAATGGCGTTTGCGCGGCCTTGACCGGGTCGACGTGGATGAACTGAAAATCCCCTGTGGCTTCGGCGAACAGGTTGATGCGGTCCTGATCGATGGTGAGCCATTCGGAACGTCCAAGTTCCTTGCCGACATAATCTTTGAGCTCTGCAACTGGAACATAGGGCATTGAGACTCTCCTTGGGTTCATCGGTTTTATAGTTTTGAGTTGGGGGATTTGACCTCCCGGCTTACCACTTTAGATCAACATGGCTGAACGCTGCGGTCAACTGGACATGCTTTTGGCGAATGCCGGTCCATAGCGCGAGCATGCTTATAATGCCAAGCCAATGCGGGTGACGGATTTTGCGGGAGATCTTTGATGCTGTTACGGGGCCTGACGTGGCTGGTGCTGTTCCAATTGCTCGGCACGGCGATCAATCATTTGTTTCTGCCTGTGCTGCCGGGGCCGATTGTGGGGTTGCTGCTGTTGCTGGTGTACCTCATCTGCCGCGGACAGGTCGGCGAGCCACTGAACCTGGCGGCCGGCAGCCTGCTGCGCTACCTGCCGCTGTTGCTGGTGCCGCCGGCCGTGGGCGTGATGGTGTATGCCGCTGACATCGCGGCGGACTTCTGGGCCATCGTCGGTGCGCTGGTGTTGTCGCTGTTGCTTTCGATGGCCTTCGCCGGGGTGCTGATGCAGCGCATGGTCAAGCGTCACGCTCACTCCGAGGACAACCAATGATCTTCGACTGGCACGGCGCCTGGGCCTCGGTGATTCACCACCCATTATTCGGCATCGGTATCACCCTCGGTGCCTATCAACTCGTCCTTGCGGCATTCGAGAAAACCCGCTGGATCTTTTTGCAGCCGGTGCTGGTCTCCATGTTGCTGGTGATCGGTGTGCTGGCGGGTTGCGGCCTGACTTACACCGAGTACCGCAAGAGCACCGAGATCCTGAGCATCCTGCTCGGTCCGGCCACTGTCGCGCTGGCGGTGCCGCTTTATCTCAACCTGCGACGGATTCGGCAGTTGTTCTGGCCGATATTTACTACGCTGGTGATAGGCGGGGTGGTGGCCACGGGGATGGGCGTGTTGCTGGGCTGGTGGTTCGGTGCCGAGCACATGATCCTGATGACCATGGCGCCGAAGTCGGTGACGTCGCCGATTGCGATGCTGGTGGCTGAACAGATCGGTGGGGTCGCGGCGCTGGCAGCGGTGTTCGTCCTGATTACCGGTGTGATCGGGGCGATTGTCGGCCCGGCCCTGTTGACTCGCCTCGGCGTGCACAGCCCGGAAGCCAGGGGCATGGCACTGGGCATGACGGCCCACGCGGTCGGCACGTCGGTGGCGTTGCAGGAAAGTGAAGAGTGCGGCGCCTTCGCGGCGCTGGCGATGAGCCTGATGGGTGTGGCCACGGCGGTTTTCCTGCCGCTGGCGGTGTCGATGGTCGTGTAAGGAAATGTCTATGAGTCTGCCGCTTTTTCCGTTGAACACAGTGCTGTTCCCAGGTTGCATCCTCGACTTGCAGATCTTCGAGGCGCGCTATCTGGACATGATCGGCCGCTGCATGAAGCAGGGTGGCGGGTTCGGCGTGGTGTGCATCCTCGACGGCGAAGAAGTCGGAATCGCCCCGGCCGGCTACGCGCTGGTGGGCTGTGAAGCGCTGATCACAGATTTCAAGCAGCAGGACAACGGTCTGCTGGGGATTCGGGTCCAGGGCGGTCGGCGCTTTCACGTTTTGCACACCGAAGTGCAACGGGATCAGTTGACCGTCGCCGAGGTCGAGTGGCTGGAAGACGAGCCGGAGCAACCGCTGCAGGACGAGGATGCCGATCTGGTGGCGTTGCTCAAGGCCCTGGCTGAACACCCGATGGTCGAAGCCTTGAACATGGGTACGGAGGCGACCGGGCAGCAATCGCTGGCTAATCAGTTGGCGTACCTGCTCCCTTTCGCCGAGCTGGACAAGATCGACCTGCTGCAACTTGATGATCCACAGCAACGACTGGATGCGATTCAGGCATTGTTGGACGAGTTGCAAGGGGAGTTATTTGCTTAGTTGTAGCAGGTAGTAATTGGTAAAATAATTCATTTCATGTAGAGCACTTCTCCGCTCTGAATTTTTTATGTTTCAGTCAGTGTCGTATGGCAGAGCATTACACATCCAGAAGGTTTGAGTGTGATGAGCAGTCAGTCGCAATTAGTAGCGGTTTTGGCTTCGTGCCTGCATTGCATTGCAGTGTCGTTTGAAATAGCTTCTGAGTTCTCACGTTTTGGTGGGGTAACTTAAGGTATTGAAGATGAATGCTATAGCAAGGTCGAAGGCCTGCAGTCCGCTTTGTCAATTCTGAGTTGGGCAAGGGGATGTCAGAGTAATTTCAGAGAATGTCGCGTCATTTCTGGGTTGAATTCAAGGGTTTATAGAGCGTCATTCTGAATTCTGCATAAAAATGCGTTCGCGCCAAGAGTGTGTGAGCATTCGACTTGCAAAAAGTTGCACGCAATGGCGAGATTTTTTAACGATATTTGTATATTCAATAAGTGGAAGTGAGAAATGAAAACGGGAACAGTCAAATTGTACAATGATGAAAAGGGGTTTGGGTTTATCGCGCCTGATGATGGCAGTGCGGACCTTGTCGTATATCATGACGGCATACTTAAAAGCATTAAAGACGGGCAAAAAGTATCTTTCAGGCCGGTCCAGGCGCCTAGAGGAATGAAGGCAGTGGATGTGAGTCCATTGTAACAGTGCGAGCCTGTTTTGATTATTGGGGTGTCGCCATCAATCTTCAATTTATTGATGGAAAAAAGCATTGAGCAGCAGCTACCCCTGCATGAGTTGCAAGGGGAGATATCGTTTACAGGTGCAAAAATGTGGTCAGGAGTCGAGAGTCCCCAATGGATCAGTGAGTGAGGCTTATAGGCGACTGGCTGTCCGGCGCCTACTCCAAAAGTGAGTTGGCGCGACACTACGTCGTTACCCGGCCTCTGGGCACTGAAGTTCAACGAATCCCCGCCCCATGCGTAATACATATAGGTGTGGCCGCCATCCAGCAACAAATCCTTACGCGCCGGCCGGCTACGCGCCGGCCGGCTACGCGCTGGTGGGCTGTGAAGCGCTGATCACAGATTTCAAGCAGCAGGACAACGGTCTGCTGGGGATTCGGGTCCAGGGCGGTCGGCGCTTTCACGTTTTGCGCACCGAAGTGCAACGGGATCAGTTGACCGTCGCCGAGGTCGAGTGGCTGGAAGACGAGCCGGAGCAGCCGCTGCAGGACGAGGATGCCGATCTGGTGGCGTTGCTCAAGGCCCTGGCTGAACACCCGATGGTCGAAGCCTTGAACATGGGCACGGAGGCGACCGGGCAGCAATCGCTGGCTAATCAGTTGGCGTACCTGCTCCCTTTCGCCGAGCTGGACAAGATCGACCTGCTGCAACTTGATGATCCGCAACAGCGACTGGATGCGATTCAGGCGTTGCTGGATGAATTGCAAGGAGAGTTGTTTGCTTAATTGTTTTGTTCTAATTTTAAAAATTTGAGGTCTTGTAGTGGAGAGTTGTTTTATTTAAGTTCTCCGTGTGCCCCGGGTTTGGGGGTTGATAACAACAAGGAGAGTTTAAATTATGAACAGTGATGTTGAAGAGTTGACTATGGTTCATCCCTCGCAGGAGAAAGAATCTTTTTTCATTCAGACCGTTGTCTGGCGTCAAATGGCCGATGAGTTGATTGAGATCAATCCGGCTGCCAGATATGTTGACGTCAGGGATAAGGTAGACAAAGAGCTTGATGCTGTATTCCATCAATATTATGGGCGTCTGGATAAGTATCTTGAGGAGCGCGCTGAGGACTTTAGGAATGCGCTCCCACCTTTGAGTTAAACATTTGTTGTTGCAGGTCGGTGGGTCGCTTCAAAGGTTAAAATCAAATGCCTGCTTGTAAAATAATCCCGGTCAGTGCGATCGGGATTGTTTTTTGGGGGGGGAAGTTGGTGTGCTGCGTAAGTAACGTGCTTAATAAGCATATCTCAACATCGTATGCGGCAAATGCCGCAACACGAAGAACCCGAACAATGCCACCAAGGCTGGGAGTACCAGCCACCAGACCTTGGGCGGCAAGGCGTTGAGCGGTTCCTTGCGCTGGATCAGCCACAGGCTGGCCCCGCAGACACACGCCGCCAGCATTGCGCCGGCCAATACATCCGTCGGCCAATGCGCACCGAGGTAGACACGCGAAAGCGAAATCGCCAGTGCGGGCAGGCATCCCACCAATAACCAGGTCAGGCGCATCCGGGGTGGTTGCCCGCGGCCGGCCAGAACGGCGAGGGTGAGGAACAGCGCGAAAGACCCTGAAGCATGGCCGCTGGGCATGCTGTAGCTGGTGAGCGGATCGCTCAACACTTCGGGGCGCAAGCGGGCGAAAAAGTACTTGGTCGCGGTATTGGCCAGGGCCGTGAAGAGCAGTGTGCTGCCCGCGAAAATCGCGTGCCGCCATTGCCGCATCAGCAGCAGCAAACCGGTCAGCAGCGCACTGAACAGCAACATGTTGCGGAATTCGCCGATCAGCGTGAAGACCACCGCCACTTCATCCAGCAACGGTTTACGATGTTCCTGCACCAGTGTCATCACGCCTTGATCGAGTGCGGACAGGTGCGAATATCCGATAAACAGCCCCGCCAGAATCAGAAGACTCATCCCTGTAATGAACAGCGTCGCGCGGCGATGTCGGCGCAGGCTACTGGTCGCGCTCAAGCCGACCATCAGAGCAATGCTGCCGGCAACAACCCCGGCCTGGAGCCAGAAGCCTTCGGGCAACGGCAAGCGGATTGCCGCGCCCGTGGCCCAGCCAGGCATCAGATAAGCCACCGACCAGCCTGCGCCGGCCAACAGGCTGACGGCGAAGAAGCGCGGGAAAGGCATGTCGCACATTCCGGCCACCATCGGCAGCATTGGCCGCAGGGGGCCGATAAAGCGCCCAACCAGCAGGCTGGCGATGCCGTAGCGCTGGAAATATGACTCTGCCCCGGCGATCCATTCCGGATGATGGCGCAAGCCTGGCAGGCGCCGGATGTTCTGATGGAAGTGCCGCCCCAGAAAATACGAAACGACGTCACCCAGCACCCCGGCGACGAAACCCAGCAAGAGCGTCTCACTGAGTGTCAGCGCGCCACTGCCTGCCAGTACCGCCACGGCGAACAGCAACACCGTACCGGGAACGATCAGCCCGGCAATCGCCAGGCATTCCACAAAGGCTACGATGAATACCGCTGCTGCCAGCCATTGCGGGTTGAGCGCCAACCATTCGGTCACGCTATCGAGCCATGGGCCCATAAAAACCACTCCATCAAATGTTCAATTGCTTCCAGGGGATGAGTGCAACGTTGAATACGCCACTGACCCCCTGTGGGAGCGGGCTTGCTCGCGAATGGGACCCTCCAGGCAATATCATTGTCGCCTGACACACCGCCTTCGCGGGCAAGCCCGCTCCCACATGAGGTTCCGTTTGCATCAAGTCTGAGTCAATTTCAGGACAGCACAAAATAATCGCGACCTTCGACTTGCCCCCGACGCAGCGGGTTCCGCGTGCAGTAAGCCGCGTAGGTTCCGTCGACGAAGCGGTACATCAAGTGTTCATCGCGTCCGTGGGGGATGCCCAGACGTGTGGTCTGGATGATGTGGGAGGGCGTCTGGCCGACATGCTCCACCAGCAGCAGTTCATGGTCGAAGCGTTTGGCGTCCCACACCGGCACTTTCAGGCCCAGCGCCTTGCAGAGCAGGGTTTGCCCGGCGCAGAGCTTTTGCGACGGGCGAGGGTGACCCTGGGCATCGGGATTGTTCAACAGCATCTGTGCCAGGCTGGCCGGCCCACTCAGTTCATCGACCCACGGATAGGCGGACTTGATGAGCACGGCGTTACCGGGCCCTTGGGCGCTGAAATTAAGGGAATCGCCGCCCCGGGCGTAATACATATAGATGTGGCCGCCATCCAGAAACAAAGCCTTACGCTTTTCTGTGTAGCCGAGGGACGCGTGGCTGCCTTTTTCCGCGCAGTAATAGGCTTCGGTCTCAATGATCCGGGCGCTGAGCCACAGGTCGCCCACTCGATGGCGAATGATTTTGCCCAGTAAGTCCCGGGCCAGAATTTGCGCGTCACGGTCGAAAAACGCGTCCGGGAGGCCCGCGGGCAGGCTCACGGCGGACGCTCGAACAGTCAGGTTGGACATGATGGCTGGCATTTGTCAGGGCTGAATGAGTCGTGATGATAACAATTTGCAGCTTAATCCCGGCTGAACGTCGGCAAATACCCCTCCATTTCGACCATCCGCCCGTCACCGCTGTTAGTCCCGGGACGCGACAGCTATAATCTGCCGCTTTACTCTTTACCAAGACCTTATCAAAGACCACGCCAGACCATGACTGAGTCCGTTCTTGATTACATGACCCGCCTGGGTTGCGCTGCCCGCGAAGCTTCCCGCGTGATCGGCCGCGCCAGCACCGCGCAGAAAAACCGCGCCCTGCAGGCCGCTGCCAATGCGCTGGACGCTGCCCGCACCGAGCTGACGGCGGCCAATGAGCTGGATCTGGCTGCCGGTCGCGCCAATGGTCTGGAGCCAGCCCTCCTTGAACGTCTGGCGCTGACACCTGCGCGTATTGACGGCATGATCGTCGGCCTGCGCCAGGTGGCGGCCCTGCCGGACCCGGTCGGCGCGATCCGCGACATGAGTTTCCGTCCGTCGGGTATTCAGGTCGGCAAGATGCGCGTGCCACTGGGCGTGATCGGAATCATCTACGAGTCGCGGCCGAACGTGACCATCGATGCCGCCAGTCTGTGCCTGAAGTCCGGCAACGCGACCATCCTGCGTGGCGGTTCAGAGGCCATTCATTCCAATCGGGCCATCGCCGCCTGCATCCAGCGCGGCCTGGCCGAAGCCGGTCTGCCCGCCGCTGTGGTGCAAGTGGTCGAAACCACGGACCGCGCTGCCGTCGGCGCGTTGATCTCCATGCCTGAATACGTCGATGTCATCGTGCCCCGTGGCGGCCGAGGCCTGATCGAACGGGTCAGTCGTGATGCCCGCGTGCCGGTGATCAAGCACCTGGACGGCATTTGCCACGTTTACGTGAGTGAGCACGCCGACCTGGCCAAGGCCCGGCGCATCGCGTTCAACGCCAAGACGTATCGTTATGGCATCTGCGGTGCCATGGAAACGCTGCTGGTGGATCAAACCGTCGCCAAGGATTTCCTGCCCGCGATGGCCGCCCAGTTCCGCGAAAAAGGTGTCGAGCTGCGCGGTTGCGAGCGTACCCGGGCGATCATCGATGCCGTGCCGGCCACCGAGGAAGACTGGAGCACCGAATACCTGGCGCCGATTCTGTCGATCCGCGTGGTCGACGGTCTGGAACAGGCCATCGAGCACATCAATCATTACGGCTCTCACCACACCGATTCGATTGTCAGCGAACACCAGGGCGACACCCGGCGTTTCGTGGCTGAAGTCGACTCGTCGTCGGTGATGATCAACACCCCGACATGCTTCGCCGATGGCTTCGAATACGGATTGGGTGCCGAGATCGGCATTTCTACTGATAAGCTGCACGCCCGTGGCCCGGTGGGCCTCGAAGGACTGACCTGCGAGAAGTACATCGTGGTTGGCGACGGGCAGCTGCGCGGACAGGAGCCGGTCTGACTTGGGCGACATCGACCCGTCAGCCCCGGTCACCGTCAGCGAGCCAGCGCCTCGCCGCATTGGCGTGCTGGGCGGAACGTTCGACCCGGTGCACATCGGCCATTTGCGCGGTGCACTGGAAGTCGCCGAAACCCTGGCGCTCGATGAGCTGCGTCTGACACCCAGTGCCAGGCCACCTCATCGGGACAAGCCGCAGGTGTCGGCAAAAGACCGTCTGGCGATGGTCGAGTGCGCGGTGGCCGGTGTGGCACCGTTGGTGGTGGACGCCCGCGAATTGCAGCGGGACAAACCGTCCTACACCATTGATACCCTGGAACTGATGCGCGCCGAACTGGCCGTATCCGACCAGGTTTTTCTGCTTTTGGGCTGGGACGCTTTTTGCGGCCTGCCCACTTGGCATCGCTGGGAAGAGTTGCTCCAGCATTGCCATATCCTGGTGTTGCAACGCCCGGATGCCGACAGCGAACCGCCGGATGCCTTGCGCAACCTGCTGGCAGCGCGCTCGGTGAGCGACCCGCTGGCCCTCAAAGGGCCGAGCGGACAGATTGCATTCGTCTGGCAGACACCGCTCGCGGTATCCGCCACCCAGATCCGTCAACTGCTGGCCAGCGGTAAGTCGGTACGTTTCCTGGTGCCCGACGCGGTCCTGGCCTACATCGATGCGCACGGGCTCTACCGTGCGTCGAACTGAATAGGAGTGCCTCAAGGCACGTGGCAACAACGTGTATTGAAGCGCCCGAACAAACGAGCAAAACGAGTTTTATATGACGAGCAACAACGAAAGCAAAGTAAAACGCAAAGGCACATTCAAGAGCGCCCCGCTGCCGGAAAAGGTCCTTGCCGCCGAGCCGCCTAAGGGCGACGAACTGGTCAAGATCGCCGTAGCCGCCCTGGAAGACGTCAAGGCCCAGGACGTGCTGGTGATTGATGTTCGCGACAAGCAGAGCATCACTGACTACATGATCATCGCCACCGGTACCTCCAACCGCCAGATCGGCGCGATGCTGGACAAGGTTCGCGAGGCCGTCAAAGCCCTGGGCATCAAGCCGCTGGGTGAAGAAGGCAAGGGCGACAGCGACTGGGTGCTGTTGGACATGGACGACGTGATCGTTCACATGATGACTTCCAACGCCCGTCAGTTCTACGACCTGGAGCGCCTCTGGAAAGGTGCCGAGCAGAGCCGTGCGGCCGATGGCAAGCACCACAGCCCTGAAGTTGGTCACGAGCACTTCAACAAGCTCAACAAAGACCAGGAATAAGGGACCGCTGTGCGACTGCGACTGATCGCCGTCGGTTCACGCATGCCCAAGTGGGTGGAAGAAGGCTGGCATGAATATGCCAAGCGTCTTCCGTCCGAACTGGCGCTGGAACTGGTGGAAATACCGCTCAATACCCGTGGCAAGAATGCCGACGTGGCCCGCTTCATCCGTCAGGAAGGCGAAGCCATGCTGGCCAAGGTCGGGCCGAACGAGCGCGTTGTCACCCTCGAAGTCCATGGCAAGCCCTGGAGCACCGAGCAACTGGCGGTCGAGCTCGATCGCTGGCGGCTGGACTCGCGCACCGTCAACTTCATGGTCGGCGGCCCCGAAGGGCTGGCGCCGGAAGTCTGTGCCCGGGCTGACCAGCGCTGGTCGTTGTCGCCGCTGACCTTGCCGCACCCGCTGGTGCGGATTCTGATCGGCGAACAGTTGTACCGTGCCTGGACCGTGCTGTCCGGTCACCCTTACCACAAGTAGTTCTGCCCTCTCATGACCCAGCCGATCCGCATCAAGGACCACGAAAAAGACGCCCGTCTGGTGCGTGGCCGCGTCGTGTTCGGGGCCATTGCAGTGGTGGCGCTGATTGGCGTGTTGATTGCGCGCCTGTATTTTCTGCAGGTGATCCAGTACGAGTACCACTCGACCCTGTCGGAAAACAACCGTGTCCATGTGCAGCCGATTCCGCCGACCCGCGGCTTGATCTTCGACCGCAATGGCGTGGTGATCGCCGATAACCGGCCCAGCTTCAGCCTGAGCATGACCCGCGAGCGGTCCGGCGACTGGCGGCAAGTGCTCGACGTGATCGTCGAAGTGCTGGAGCTGACGCCCGAGGATCGGGTGATCTTCGAGAAGCGCATGCGTCAGGGGCGCCGACCGTTCGAGCCAGTGCCGATCCTGTTCGAGCTGACCGAAGAGCAGATCGCCCGGATTGCCGTGAACCAGTTCCGCCTGCCTGGTGTGGAAGTAGTCGCGCAACTGGTTCGTCACTACCCGCAGGGCGCGCACTTTGCGCACTCGGTGGGTTACATGGGGCGGATCAACGAGAAAGAACTCAAGTCGCTGGACCCGGTCAACTACAGCGGCACCCACCACATTGGCAAAACCGGCATTGAGCGCTTCTACGAGCCCGAGCTGCACGGCCAGGTGGGTTACGAGGAAGTCGAGACCAACGCCCGGGGCCGCGTGCTGCGCGTGCTCAAGCGTACCGATCCGATTCCCGGCAAAGACATCGTCCTGAGCCTGGACATCAAATTGCAGGAGGCCGCCGAGGCTGCGCTGGGTGGTCGCCGTGGCGCGGTGGTCGCGTTGGACCCGAAAACCGGCGAAGTGCTGGCGATGGTCAGCCAACCGAGTTTCGATCCGAACCTGTTCGTCACCGGCATCAGTTTCAAGGCCTATTCCGAGCTGCGCGATTCCATCGATCGGCCGCTGTTCAACCGCGTGCTGCGTGGCCTGTACCCGCCGGGCTCGACCATCAAGCCGGCGGTGGCGATTGCCGGTCTGGATGCTGGCGTGGTGACAGCGTCGAGCCGAGTGTTCGACCCCGGTTACTACATGCTGCCCAACTACGATCACAAATACCGTAACTGGAACCGTACCGGCGATGGCTTTGTCGACCTCGACACAGCGATCATGCGTTCCAACGACACCTACTTCTATGATCTGGCGCACAAGCTGGGGATCGACCGGTTGTCGGCGTACATGACCAAGTTCGGCATTGGCCAGAAAGTCTCCCTGGACATGTTCGAAGAGTCGCCGGGGTTGATGCCGTCCCGCGAATGGAAGCGTGCGACCCGTCGCCAGGCATGGTTCCCGGGCGAGACGCTGATTCTGGGGATCGGCCAGGGCTATATGCAGTCGACTCCGTTGCAGTTGGCCCAGGCCACCGCACTGGTGGCCAACAAAGGCATCTGGAATCGTCCGCACCTGGCCAAGACCATCGAGGGTGTGAAACCGGTGGATGAGAATCCGATGCCGGACATCATCCTGCGCGACCCGTCGGACTGGACCAAGGTCAACCACGGCATGCAGCAGGTTATGCATGGTGCCCGTGGTACGGCGCGCAAAGCCTCGATCGGCGCGCAATACCGAATCGCCGGCAAGTCGGGTACGGCCCAGGTGGTCGCGATCAAACAGGGTGAGAAGTATGACCGTTCCAAGGTTCAGGAGCGCCATCGCGACCACGCCTTGTTCGTCGGCTTCGCGCCGGCCGACGATCCGAAAATCGTGGTGTCGGTGATGGTCGAGAACGGCGAGTCCGGTTCCGGTGTCGCTGCGCCAGTGGTGCGCCAAGTCATGGATGCCTGGCTCCTGGACCAGGACGGTCGGTTGAAGCCCGAATACGCCAGCCCTATCAGTGCAGAGGCTACCGCCCGTGATGAATAACTTCGATCGCATGCTCTCCAGTGAGGATGTGATGCGTCGCCGTGCGACGCTGCTGCAACGCCTGCACATCGACGGCCCGCTGCTGATCCTGCTGCTGACCCTCGCCGCCGGCAGCCTGTTCGTGCTGTATTCGGCCAGCGGCAAGAGCTGGGATCTGCTGGGCAAGCAGGCCACTTCGTTCGGCATCGGCCTGGTGTCGATGATCGTCATCGCCCAGTTCGAGCCGCGCTTCATGGCGCGCTGGGTGCCGCTGGGCTACGTGGTCGGGGTGATGCTGTTGCTGGTGGTGGACATCATGGGCCACAACGCCATGGGCGCTACCCGCTGGATCAACATTCCCGGGGTGATCCGCTTCCAGCCCTCGGAGTTCATGAAGATCCTGATGCCGGCGACCATTGCCTGGTATTTGTCCAAGCGCACCTTGCCGCCCCAGCTCAAACACGTGGGCGTGAGTCTGATGCTGATCGGCGTGCCGTTCATTCTGATCGTGCGGCAACCGGACCTTGGCACCTCGCTGCTGATCCTGGCCGGCGGCGCTTTCGTGCTGTTCATGGGTGGCTTGCGCTGGCGCTGGATCCTCACCGTGCTGGCTGCCGCCGTTCCCGTGGCGATTGCCATGTGGTTCTTCATCATGCACGACTACCAGAAGCAGCGAATCCTGACATTCCTCGACCCGGAGAGCGATCCGCTTGGTACGGGCTGGAACATCATCCAGTCCAAGGCCGCCATCGGCTCCGGTGGTGTGTTCGGCAAGGGGTGGTTGCTGGGCACCCAGTCGCACCTGGACTTCCTGCCGGAAAGCCATACCGATTTCATCATTGCCGTACTGGGTGAAGAGTTCGGCCTGGTGGGGATCTGTGCGTTGCTGCTGATCTACCTGCTGTTGATTGGCCGCGGTCTGGTGATTACTGCCCAGGCGCAGACATTGTTCGGCAAGTTGCTTGCGGGCAGCCTGACCATGACGTTTTTTGTTTATGTTTTCGTCAACATCGGTATGGTCAGTGGCCTGTTGCCGGTGGTGGGGGTGCCGTTGCCGTTCATTAGCTACGGAGGAACTTCGCTGGTGACGCTGCTGTCAGCGTTTGGGGTTTTGATGTCGATCCATACCCATCGCAAGTGGATCGCGCAGGTTTGAATAAGGTGAAATTTTCAATGCAAGTAATGCGTGGCTGGGCGACTCGATATGCGCCATGGGTCAGCCTGGTAAGCATCCTTGGCAGCGGGCAGGAAGCGTTGGCCGGCGACTACGAAGGGTCACCCCAGGTGGCCGAATTCGTCGGTGAAATGACCCGCGACTACGGTTTCGCCGGTGAACAATTGATGGGCGTGTTCCGCGAAGCCGAGCGCAAGCAGTCGATTCTGGACGCCATCTCGAAACCTGCCGAACGGGTCAAGCAGTGGAGCGAGTATCGCCCGATGTTCATCACTGATGCGCGCATAGCCCGCGGGGTGGACTTCTGGCGTCAGCACGAAGCGGTGCTGGCGCGTGCCGAGCAGGAGTACGGCGTGCCGGCCCAGGTGATTGTCTCGATCATCGGCGTTGAAACCTTTTTCGGCCGTAATACCGGAAATTTCCGGGTGATCGATGCCTTGTCGACACTGGGTTTCGACTATCCTCCCCGTGCCGAGTTTTTCCGCAAGGAATTGCGTGAGTTCCTGCTGCTGGCCCGCGAAGAGCAGGTCGATCCGTTGACGCTCAAAGGCTCATACGCTGGCGCAATGGGCTTGCCGCAATTCATGCCGAGCAGTTTCCGCGCCTATGCGGTGGATTTCGACGGTGATGGCCATATCAATATCTGGACCAACCCGGACGATGCCATTGGCAGTGTCGCCAGTTACTTCAAGCGTCATGGCTGGGTCGCCGGCGAACCGGTGGTCAGCCGCGCCGATGTCCGTGGCGATCAGGTTGACGAAGGTTTGACCACAGGAATCGAACCGACGAAAACCGTCGGGGAGTTGCGAGCCCTGGGGTGGTCAAGTCATGATGCGCTGCGCGATGATATGCCGGTTACTGCTTTCCGCCTGGAAGGCGACAATGGCCCCGAGTACTGGATGGGCCTGAAGAATTTTTACGCGATCACGCGTTATAACCGCAGCGTGATGTACGCCATGGCCGTACATCAACTGTCTGAACAGCTGGTCCAAGCACGGGGCGTCAAGTAATGCGGGCATTGCCTATCAATAAACCCCTGAAGCTGATGGCATGCGCCGCGTTGGCAGTGCTGGTCGCCAGTTGTTCGACCAGCCGCGCGCCGGCCCCGAAGTCCACCACCGCCGTACGCGCGACGCCGGGGCTGGACATCAACCGTGCCCACAAGGATGGCGCGCCGTGGTGGGACGTCGATGTGTCGCGTATCCCGGACGCCACGCCGACCCTGCACACCGGCCCGTACAAGGCCGCCCCGTACTCGGTACTGGGCAAAACCTACTTTCCGCTGCAAGAGTCCAGGACCTACGTGCAGTCGGGTACGGCGTCCTGGTACGGCACCAAATTCCATGGCCAGAACACCGCCAATGGCGAAGTCTATGATCTGTACGGCATGAGTGCCGCTCACAAGACTTTGCCGCTGCCAAGTTACGTTCGGGTGACCAACCTGGACAACAACAAGACCGTGATCCTGCGGGTCAACGACCGTGGGCCGTTCTACTCCGACCGGATCATCGACTTGTCGTACGCGGCCGCCAAGAAGCTCGGCTACGCTGAAACCGGTACCGCACGGGTCAAGGTCGAAGGCATCGATCCACAGCAATGGTGGGCTGCCAAGGGCCGTCCGGCACCATTAATGCTCAACGAACCGAAAGTCGCGCAGAATAGCGCCCCGGTGATCACGGCTTCGGCCGGCACCGTCGAGCAATGGACACCTCCGCCGCAGCAACACGCCGCCGCCGTCGTCCCTGTTCAACTTGCCGACGCAAAAAAAAACGCTTCTGCACCAGCCTCTGGCCAGTATCTGCAGGTGGGCGCGTTCGCCAACCCGGACGCTGCAGAACTGCTGAGGTCGAAGCTCAGCGGGATGGTGAGCGCTCCGGTGTTCATCAGCTCGATCGTGCGCAATCAGCAGACCCTGCATCGGGTGCGCATGGGACCGATCGGTTCGCCGGGTGAAATTGCCCAGGTACAGAACAGCGTACGCCTGGCCAACCTTGGTTCGCCAAGTGTGGTCACGGAGTAAGCAACACGTAGAACTTGATTGACGATTCACCAGCGATTGGGGGGTGAATCAGGTTGTTGGCTCGTTGAAGAACAAAAGCCCGGCAAGGGTTACAGAGTGAGCAACTGAACACGCGATGACTCGTTAGAAAGTCATCTGATTAGTTTTGCCCTCGGGCAGTTTCCATTAGCGATTTCGAGAGACGGATGAACATCACCACCTTTGCCAAACGCCTGTTCCTGTTAGTCCCGCTGCTTCTCTCACCCGCTGCTTTTGCGGCCGAGATGATGCCTTCGCCACCACAATTGGCTGCCAAGGCCTACGTGCTCATGGATGCCAGCAGCGGCAACGTGCTGGTCGAGAACAATGGTGACCAGCGTCTGCCACCGGCCAGCTTGACCAAGCTGATGACCGCGTACATTGCGACCCTGGAAATCCGTCGTGGCCAGATCGGTGAAAACGACCCGGTGACCGTCAGCGAAAACGCCTGGCGCACCGGTGGTTCGCGGATGTTTATCAAGGTGGGTTCGCAAGTCACTGTCAGCGACCTGCTGCACGGCATCATCATCCAGTCGGGCAACGACGCCAGCGTCGCGCTCTCCGAGCACATCGCCGGCAGCGAAGACGCCTTCGCCGACATGATGAACAAGACCGTGGCTGACCTGGGCATGACCAACAGCCACTTCATGAACCCGACCGGTCTGCCGAATCCTGAGCACTATTCGTCGGCTCACGACATGGCTGTGCTGGCCCGCGCGATCATCCACGAAGACCCGGCTCACTACGCGATCTACTCGCAGAAAGAGTTCTTCTGGAACGGCATCAAGCAACCCAACCGTAACCTGCTGCTGTGGCGCGACAAGACTGTCGACGGCCTGAAGACCGGTCACACCGACGAAGCCGGCTACTGCATGGTGTCTTCGGCCGTACGTGACGGCATGCGGCTGATCGCCGTGGTGTTCGGCACCAACAGCGAAGTGGCCCGTGCCGCCGAAACCCAGAAGCTGTTGACCTACGGTTTCCGTTTCTTCGAAACCCAGACCTTCTATCAGAAGGGCACCGAACTGGCCCAGGCTCCGGTCTGGAAAGGCGCCACCAACCAGATCAAGGCCGGTCTGGCTGAAGACCTGACCATGACTCTGCCAAAAGGCCAGCTGAAAAAGCTCGCCGCCAGCATGACCATGAACCCGCAACTGATTGCGCCAATCGCCAAGGGCGACGTGATCGGTAAAGTCGAAGTCAAACTGGAAGACAAGGTAGTGCACAGCGCCGACCTGATCGCTCTGGATGGCGTCGAAGAGGGTGGTATCTTCCGTCGCATGTGGGATAGCATCCGTCTATTCTTCTACGGCTTGTTCAACTGATAGTGTGCTCCTGCAAAACCCCGTGCTGATCCGGCGCGGGGCTTTGCCGTCGCCACGGCTTACGCTTATGAGGCCGTTACGCCATGACCGATACCGAAGTAAAGGCGCCAAAGATCGAATTCCCTGCCACTGATTATCCAGTCAAGGTGATCAGCGACACCGGCGTGGGCAACAAGGACAGAATCATCGACATCGTCAGCAAGCACGCCAAGATCAACGACGAGCGTATTGACGAGCGCCAGAGCAGCAACGGCAAATACACCACCATTCAGTTGCACATCGTCGCGACCGACCAGGATCAGCTGTACAACATCAACAGCGAACTGCGGGCCACCGGTTTCGTGCACATGGTGTTGTGATGTCCGGCACGCTGGGCTTTCGCGAGCTCGGCCAGATGGCTTACGAGCCGGTCTGGCATGCCATGCAACGCTTTACCAACGAACGCGGCACCGATGTTGCCGACGAGGTCTGGCTGGTGGAGCACCCGGCGGTGTTCACCCAGGGCCAGGCCGGCAAGGCCGAACATCTGCTGCTTCCCGGTGACATTCCGGTGGTGCAGGTCGACCGTGGGGGGCAGGTGACCTACCACGGCCCCGGCCAGTTGGTGGCTTATCTGCTGCTGGACGTACGCAGGCTCGGGTTTGGCGTGCGCGATCTGGTCAGCCGGATGGAGCAATGCCTGATCGAGCTGCTGGCCAGCTACGGTGTCACCGCCGCGGCCAAGCCCGATGCACCGGGTGTCTACGTCGACGGGGCGAAAATCGCCTCCCTGGGTCTGCGGATCCGCCACGGTTGTTCCTTTCATGGCCTGGCCTTGAACGTGGACATGAACCTGGAACCGTTTCGACGGATTAATCCCTGCGGCTACGCCGGGCTGGCGATGACCCAGCTGAGCGATCACGCAGGATCGATTGAATTTGCCGAGGTAAGTGCCCGGCTGCGCGCGCAGCTCGTCAAACACCTCGACTATGCTGAGCAGACGACCCTCACGGGCGGAATCGACTGATATGACTACTGATGCAGTGCAAACCATGATCCCGACGCTCGATGTCACCGAGCGCCCGGCCCCGCGTCCCAAGGTTGAAGCCGGCGTCAAGCTGCGCGGCGCCGAAAAGGTTGCACGTATCCCGGTGAAGATCATTCCGACCACCGAACTGCCGAAGAAGCCGGACTGGATTCGTGTGCGCATCCCGGTTTCGCCGGAAGTCGACCGCATCAAGGCCCTGCTGCGCAAGCACAAGCTGCACAGCGTGTGCGAAGAGGCTTCCTGCCCGAACCTGGGCGAGTGCTTCTCGGGCGGCACTGCGACCTTCATGATCATGGGTGACATCTGCACCCGTCGTTGCCCGTTCTGCGACGTCGGCCACGGCCGTCCGAAGCCACTGGACGTCAACGAACCGGAAAGCCTGGCCATCGCCATTGCCGACCTGCGCCTGAAGTACGTGGTGATCACCTCGGTGGACCGCGACGACCTGCGCGACGGTGGCGCCCAGCACTTTGCCGACTGCATCCGCGAAATCCGCAAGCTGTCGCCGAACGTGCAGCTCGAAACCCTGGTTCCGGACTACCGTGGCCGCATGGACATCGCCCTGGAAATCACTGCCGCCGAGCCGCCGGATGTGTTCAACCACAACCTGGAAACCGTGCCGCGCTTGTACAAGGCTGCGCGTCCGGGTTCGGACTACCAGTGGTCGTTGACCCTGCTGCAACGCTTCAAGCAGATGATGCCGCACATTCCGACCAAGTCCGGGCTGATGCTGGGCCTGGGCGAGACCGACGAAGAAGTCATCGAAGTCATGAAGCGCATGCGCGAGCACGACATCGACATGCTGACCCTGGGCCAGTACCTGCAACCGTCCCGCAGTCACTTGCCGGTGCAACGCTTCGTGCACCCGGACACCTTCGCCTGGTTCGCCGAGGAAGGCTACAAGATGGGCTTCAAGAACGTTGCCTCGGGTCCGTTGGTACGCTCCTCGTATCACGCCGACGAGCAGGCCAAGCTGGTCAAGGCCGAGCTGATGTCGTCCTGATCTGCGCACGCAAATGAAAAACGCCCGCACGGTGTTCAGCCTTGCGGGCGTTTTTTTGCCCGGCCTACGGCACTGGCCGCTTTTTCCTGCAACCTGCGGGGCGATTGACCCTCTTCAGTTTGTCCCCGTTCCTGACTACTGTGTGCTGACGTGTTTACGCAGGGAGATTCACGAATGACCGCTCGACCGACCCACACCCTTTGCCCCCATGCTCCCGTCCCGGCACTGCCGTCGGAAGGCATGATCGGCGTTATCGCACCCGCCGGTCCCGCGACGCTGGACACCGACAAGGCGGTGCAATGGATGTGTGCCCGAGGTTACTCACTGAAAGTGTTTCCCGGGGTCTACGAGAAAGACGGCTACCTGGCCGGCAGCGACGACGTGCGGCTCAATGACCTGCACGCTGCGTTCGCGGATCGTGAAGTCGATGCCATCATCTGCCTGCGCGGAGGTTACGGCACGCCCCGGCTGCTTGATCGCATCGATTTCCAATTGCTGCGCGACAATGCCAAGCCATTCATCGGTTACAGCGACATCACTGCCGTGCATTTGGCGATCAGTCGTTATGCCGGCTTCGTGACATTTCATGGTCCATTGCTCAATGCCGACCTGCTGGGTGGCAAGCAAATACCAACGGAGTCTTCCTTTTTCAACATGCTGCGCGGGCAGGTGAGGGCGGGCTCGGTGCTGGCGCATCCGGTGGCCTATCCACTGACCACGATCGAGCCGGGCGTGGCTCATGGGCGCTTGCTCGGAGGCAATCTGGCCATGATCGCCGCGACCATGGGCACGCCCTACGAGATTGATGCCGAGGGCGTCATTCTGTTGATCGAGGACATCAACGAGCCGCTGTATCGCATCGACCGGTTGCTGACCCAACTGCGCCTGGCGGGTACGTTGCACAAACTGCGCGGTGTGTTGGTCGGAGATGTGGCGGGAGTGGAGGTGGCCGCGCTGGACAGGTTGCTCAAGCAGACCTTCGCGCCATTGAAGATTCCGGTGTTGTCCGGGTGGCGAAGCGGGCATTGCGACCCGAATCTGACGCTGCCCATGGGGGCGTTGGTGCGCTTGGATGCCGGGAACAAGGAGTTGATGCTGGAGCAGGATGTGGTGACCAAACGTTAGATGTTCGTTGCCTGGTACTCAGTCTTCGCGAGCAAGCCCGCTCCCACATTTGATCTGTGAGCGCCACAAAATCAATGTGGGAGCGGGCTTGCTCGCGAAAGCGGTTCCAGCCATACGACAAACTATCGGTTACGCAACCCTTCCAGCAACTTGTGCGTCGGATAGCCATCCGCTGGCCAGCCAAACGACTGCTGGGCGCTGCGGATCGCCTTGCGGGTGTTGGCGCCAATGATCCCGTCGGCGGTGCCAGCGTCGTAGTTTTGCGCGCTCAGCAGGTTTTGCAGCTCGATCCGCTCGGTTCGGCTCAGTGGCAAGTCATCCTTTGGCCACGTGCCACTGATCAAGCCCGCACCATTGAAGCGTTCGGACAACAGGCTCACGCCCAGGGCGTAGGACGACGAGTTGTTGTACTTGAGGATCGCCCGGAAGTTATCGAGCACCAGGAACGCCGGGCCACGGTAACCGGCCGGCAGCAGCAGGGCTGCGGACAATTGCTCGGAGCCGGCCGGGACCTGGCCACCGTTGGGCAGGGTAATGCCCAATTGCCGCCATTCAGCGACGCTCTTGCGAATCGTGCCGTCGGCCAGCAGGTAGTTGAACCCGCTCGGCAGCTGGACTTCAAAGCCCCATGGCTGGCCTCTCTGCCAGCCAGAACTCTGCAGGTAGTGCGCGGTAGACGCCAGGGCGTCGGCCGAACTGCTCCAGATATCGCGCCGCCCGTCACCATCGAAGTCCACGGCATGGGTGTTGTAGGTGGTCGGGATGAACTGGGTCTGGCCCATGGCGCCGGCCCAGGATCCCAGCATCCTCTCGGGCTCGATATCGCCTTGTTGCAGGATTTGCAGGGCGGCAATCAATTGTGCGTGGGCGAAACCTGGGCGACGGCCTTCATAGGCCAGGGTCGCCAGTGAGTTGATCACCGACTTGCTGCCCTGGAACTGGCCAAAATTGCTTTCCATGCCCCACACAGCCACCAGCGCCTGACGATCAACGCCATAACGCTGCTCGATGCTTTGCAGGATGTCCGCGTACTGGTTGACCAGCGACTGGCCTTTACGTACCCGCAGCGGCGACAGGGCGCCATCGAGGTATTCCCACACCGGCTTTGCGAATTCCGGTTGGCTGCGGTCGGCACGAATCACACTGGGGTCGAAGCTGACATTGGCGAAAGCGCGATCAAACAGATCGGCGCGGATACCCGCGGCCAGGGCATCCTTGCGGAAACCCGCCTGCCATTCGGCGAAGGTCTGGGTTGGCTGGATGTCGAGGTTCTCACCCGTCGGAACCACAGGCGGAACAACCGCCGGGGCGGTGGCGACAGGAAGCGTCTGAAGCGGCTGAGCGTCGGCTGCGGTCGGTTTTTCCGCACAGGCGACAAGCAAAACAAGGCTGGAGGCAGCGATCAGTTGGCGTAGGTGCCAACGACGGGGAAGACAAAAGGGCATGCACGGGTCCAGGGAGTACGAATCAGGTACAGACCTTAACATGTTGAAGGGGGGTTCTGCTTTACGCAGCCAGAAAGTAAGAAGCCTCCCAGTTGTCAGACTGGAAGGCTTCGCGGCGATAACTGCCTTTGCCCTTGGCGGGACGTTCCTGGCGACTGCGGAACAATGGCTGGGCGATGATGGATTTGGCCTTGTTGGGGCCATGCGTTGATGGCTTTTTGCTCATGATGATTTCTCGCAAGTGAGTGGATTTTGCGCGGCAAATCATCGGCCGAAGTTTGGGGGCTGTCCAGTCCCGGTGAGTATCAGAAAAAGCGCCGCTCTCTGTAGGAGCGAGCTTGCTCGCGATGGTCGTTAACGATAACACCAGAGTTTCTGATTTAACGCGTTGCCCTCAGGTGCTTCGCGAGCAAGCTCGCTCCTACAGGGGGCGGTGTTATTCAGCGGGTAGGGCTAAGCGCTGCCCGGCCATCAACAGCGTCAACCGGCTCAAGCTCATCCACGGCGAACCCGCCGCCTGGCCCTTGATCTGCGCGTCGATGCGTTGCGCTTCCAGCAGCAGTTGCGCCCAGCGTTGTGCCGAGTAGCGTTGCAGTGCTTTGCTCATCAACGGTTTACGTTTGTCCCAGACTGGCGGTTTGGCCTGGCTGAAGGCCTTGTCCAGCGGCGTCCCCTGGCTGTATTGCAGGGAAATATTGGCCAGCAGTCGCAGCTCCCGGGCCAGGGCCCAGAGAATCACCGGCGGCTCGACGCCTTCGCCGCGCAAGCCTTCGAGCATGCGCAATGCGTGGGCCGCTTCACCATTGAGCACCGCATCGGTCAGGCCAAACACGTCGAAGCGCGCACTGTCGGCCACCGCCGCCTGCACCGTTTCAACCGTGATCTGACCCCCTTCGGCCATCAGTTTGAGCTTTTCAATTTCCTGGGCAGCGGCCAGCAGGTTGCCCTCGACCCGTGCTGCAATCAGCTCAACAGCGTCCTGGCTGGCGGATAGCCCGGCCTGGGACAGGCGTTGGCGGATCCAGCTGGGCAACTGGGCGACGTCGACTGGCCAGATCTGTACGAACTGAGTCTGCTGTCCTTCGACCAGCGCTTTGCCCCACTTGGTTTTCTGTGCGCTGCCATCGAGTTTCGGCAAGCTGATCAGCAGCACGGTGTCGTCGGCCGGGCGCGAGCAATATTCGATAAGCGCGGCGGCACCTTTGTCGCCGGGTTTGCCGGAAGGCAGGCGCAGTTCCAGCAGGCGCTTTTCGGCGAACAACGACATGCTGGCACCGGCTTGCAGCAAGGTCCCCCAGTCGAAATTGGCGTCGGCGGCAAAAACCTGGCGTTCATCGAATCCCTGCTGACGGGCAGCAGTGCGGATGGCGTCGGCCGCTTCCTGGCACAGCAGCGGATCATCGCCGCTGATGATGTAGACGGGCGCAAGGGCGCCTTGCAGGTGTTTGGCGAGTTGGGCGGGGGCGAGCTTCATAAGAGAGGGCGAACGGGGCGCCTGAGCGCCCCGTAAGTCTTACTGCTGCGGCAGTTCGACAGGCGACTGGCGCGGGGTTTCCGCTTCAGCCTTTTTTGCCGCTTCCAGTGCCGCGGCGTCAGCCTTGGCCTTGGCTTCGGCAGTCTGCTGCAACTGATCCAGTTGGCCGGGGGTCAGTTGCTCCAGACGCAGCATCATGCGTTGAACCATTTCCCGGCGGCCTTCCGCACGGGCTGTTGCGGCTTCCTGGTCGGACCCCACCAGATTGCTGCCGTCGTGCATAAAGACTTTCTGCACTTCAAGCTTGTCGCTCAACAATGGCAGATCACCGCGACCACGGATGTCGTAGTTCAGCACGGTGGTGAGCTGGTACTCGCCCGTACTGCTGGCGCCTGCGTAGCTGAGGATGCGCTGGCTTTCCTGCTCATTGGTCAGCACCAGTTTGTACGGTGCGCCGGTATAGACTTTGACGCCGCTACCTTCCAGTACCCGACGCAACTGGGTCACGGTTTCGCCATAAGCGTTACGGGCGCTCAGGTCGAGTTCTTTGATCGCCAGTTGGTTGGTGCCGGTACCGCGCAGCTGGAAACCGCAGGCGCTCAGCAGAACCGCGAGGCCCATCACCAGCAGATTGCGTTTGATCATCTTGTTGCTCCCCTTGAAACCATGTGGGCCGATCAAGCGGCCCGAAAGGTTTTACTCGGCGCCAGGCTCACCTGGCGCCTGATCCAATTAGCTGGCGACGATATTGACCAGTTTCCCGGGCACTACGATCACTTTACGAATGGTCAGACCGTCGACGAAGCGCAGGACGTTCTCGTTGGCACGGGCGGCGGCTTCGACTTCTTCACGGCTGGCACTGGCCGGCATTTCGATCTGACCACGCAGCTTGCCGTTGACCTGGATGACGAGCGTCAGGCTGTCCTGCACCAGTGCGCTGTCGTCCTGCACCGGCCAACCGGCGTCGATCACAGGATCAGCGTGGCCCAGTCGATGCCACAACTCGTGGCTGATGTGCGGTGTGATCGGGGCGAGCAGCAGGGTCACGGTTTCCAGGCCTTCCTGAACCAGTGCGCGATCCTGTTCGGTGCCTTGTGCGGCTTTCTCCAGTACGTTCATCAGCGTCATCACCTGGGCGATGGCGGTGTTGAATTTGTGGTTCTGGCCGACGTCCTGGCTGGCCTGCTTGATGGCCAGGTGGATCGAGCGACGAACGGCTTTCTGCTCGTCATTCAGGCTGGCGACGTCCAGTTTGCCCGGCAGGCCCTGGGTGACGTGCGCTTGAGCCAGACGCCAGACGCGCTTGAGGAAACGGTGCGAGCCCTCTACGCCGGAGTCGGACCATTCCGCGCTCATGTCAGGTGGCGAGGCGAACATCATGAACAGGCGGCAGGTGTCTGCACCGAACTGGTCAATCATCGACTGTGGGTCTACGCCGTTGTTCTTCGACTTGGCCATCTTCTCGGTGCCGCCGATTTCCACCGGCAGGCCGTCGGCAATCAGCTTGGCGCTGATCACTTTGGCCTTGCTGTCGCGCTCCAGCTCGACGTCCGCCGGGTTGAACCAGGTGTAGGCGCCGTTGGCTTCGCGACGGTAGTACGTCTCGGCGATCACCATGCCCTGGGTCAGCAGGTTCTTGAACGGCTCGTTGGAGCTCACCAGGCCTTCGTCGCGCATCAGCTTGTGGAAGAAGCGCGCGTACAGCAGGTGAAGAATCGCGTGTTCGATACCGCCGATGTACTGGTCAACCGGCAGCCAGTGGTCGGCCGCCGATTTTTCCACCAGGCCGCCTTCAAAGTGTGGCGAGGCGTAGCGGGCGTAGTACCACGAGGACTCGACGAAGGTGTCCATGGTGTCGGTTTCGCGCTTGGCAGGTGAGCCGCATTTAGGGCAGCTGCACTCGTAGAACTCGGGCATGCGCGCCAGTGGCGAACCGGCGCCATCCGGCACCACGTCTTCCGGCAGCACGACCGGCAGTTGATCTTCAGGTACCGGCACGTCACCGCAGGTGGAGCAGTGGATGATCGGGATCGGGCAGCCCCAGTAGCGCTGACGGCTGATGCCCCAGTCGCGCAGGCGGAACTGGGTACGCGAGGCGCCCAGTTCTTTCTTGATCAGCGCGACTTCGATGGCGTCGAAGGCGCCCGCGAAGTCGAGGCCGTCGAACTCGCCGGAATTGATCAGCGTGCCGTGCTCGCCGTAGGCGTCTTGCCATGGCGCGGGGTTGGTGTCACCGGAACTGGTGCGCACGACCGATTTGACCGGCAGGTTGTATTTGTGGGCGAATTCGAAATCGCGCTCGTCGTGGGCCGGAACCGCCATTACCGCGCCATCACCGTAATGCATCAGCACATAGTTGGCGACCCATACCGGCAGCTTTTCGCCGGTCAGCGGATGCTCGACGAACAGGCCGGTCGGCAGGCCTTTTTTCTCCTGGGTGGCGACGTCGGCTTCAGCCACGCTGCCGCCTTTGCATTCAGCGATGAACGCTTGCAGCTCGGGATTGTTCTGTGCCGCGAGGGTGGCCAGGTGGTGTTCGGCGGCCACGGCGACGTAAGTCGCTCCCATTAAAGTGTCCGGACGGGTGGTGAAGACTTTCAGTGCACCGGTTTCGCCGATGGAGTCGACGTTGTACGGGAACTGCACTTCCATGCCGCGGGATTTGCCGATCCAGTTGCGCTGCATGGTCTTGACCTGCTCAGGCCAGCCAGTCAGTTCGTCGAGGCTTTCCAGCAGTTCATCCGCGTAGGCAGTGATCTTGAAGTAGTACATCGGAATTTCGCGCTTCTCGATCAGTGCACCGGAACGCCAGCCGCGACCGTCGATCACCTGTTCGTTGGCCAGGACGGTCTGGTCGACCGGGTCCCAGTTAACGGTGCCGCTTTTCTTGTAGATCACACCTTTTTCGAACAGGCGGGTGAACAGCCATTGTTCCCAGCGGTAGTAATCGGGCTTGCAGGTGGTCACTTCGCGCGACCAGTCCACCGCCAGGCCCAGGCTGCGCAGCTGGCTTTTCATGTAGGCGATGTTTTCGTAGGTCCACTTGGCGGGCGCTACGTTGTTCTTCATCGCGGCGTTTTCCGCCGGCATGCCGAAGGCGTCCCAACCCATCGGTTGCAGAACGTTCTTGCCCTGCATGCGCTGGTAGCGGGAGATCACGTCGCCGATGGTGTAGTTGCGCACATGCCCCATGTGTAGCTTGCCGCTGGGGTAAGGGAACATCGACAGGCAGTAGTACGTCTCCTTGCCTGGCTGTTCACTGACTTCAAAGGACTTTTGCTCGTCCCAGAACGACTGGGCGGCGGCTTCGATTTCACGGGGCTGATATTGTTCGTGCATGGCTACTTTTGAACTGAATAGGGGTGGCCTAATCCTCTTCAATGCAACGCTGGACGTTGAAGCCGCCTCATTGGCGTTTTCGCTGGCCAGCCGAGCTGGAAGTGGAGTTACAGGAAGCGCCGTAGCATACATGACCGCGCTCTACCGAGGGAAACCCTGATTGCTGCCACACGTCCTGCGAAAACCGCTGCGAGGGCCGTTGGTCGCGGCGTTCAGCCGGTTTGTTCATGGAAGCTAAGCTCTAACTGGGGAGTAGGTCATATCTTCCAATGAGGTGAGGGATGGTTGAGTCACAGCAAAAAGCTACAAAACCGGAGCTATACGAAAGGCTGATCGATCGTTTGGCCTTGGCCCTGGAAGCGGCAAGGACCGCTGGCCGGTTGCGCGACGAACGCCCTCTGGAGCTGGAACTGCGCGGCCTGAGCCCCGCAGAGTTTGCACTGGTCAAGGCGTATCTGGATCGCAGCGAACGTGAGACGCACGGATGCTTGTCAGAAGCGGTAAAGCAACTCGACGCACCACGTTCAGCCAAGATCATCTGGCTCAAGGACAAGGTTCCCGGCAGAGACGCGGTAAAGGTCCGGTCTTTGCAGTTCAAATAGGACACGGTGCCATGCTCCATGAGTTTTTGAAGCATAGTCCTTCCATATTGATTGTCGCATTGCGCCAACCCACTTAGGCTTCGGGCATCTCCAGGAGATGCTCGATGCCGTTCCGTTATTTCGTAAAACAACTTCTATTGCCGCCCGGCATTCTATTGCTGCTGCTTTTGCTCGCCTGGTGGTTGCGCCGCTCAAGGCCGAGGCTTGCCGGTGCGTGCTTTGCTCTGGGCCTGGGTGGTTTCTGGCTGATGAGCCTGCCGGTGGTTGTCCAGTGGGCTGCCGGCCTGCTCGAGCGGGAGCCGCCGCTTGCCCGCAGTGAATGGGCAGTCCTGGGGCAGCGTGCGGATGCGATCGTGGTCCTCGGTTCGGGGCGCGAGCGCGGTGACGTGGCCTGGGGCGCCGACCAGCCCACGGGCGTCGGTCTGGAGCGCCAGCGCTTTGCCGCGCGGCTGGCCAAGGCTTCCGGATTGCCGGTACTGACCAGCGGCGGCCTGCATTACGGCACGCCGCCCAGCGAGGCGCAGATGATGGCTGACGCTTTGCGTGACGATTTTGGCTTGAGCGTGCGCTGGCAGGAAGGGCGCAGCCGCACGACCTGGGAAAATGCGCAGTTCAGCGCCGAGCTGTTGCTTCCCCAGGGCATCAAGCGAGTCGTGCTTGTGACTCAGGCCTGGCATATGCCGCGGGCGGCCTGGAGTTTTCGCAAGGCCGGTTTTGAGGTGGTGCCGGCGCCGGTAGGGTTTCTGGGCGGCGATAATTCGCGGCCGCTGGGTGGCTGGATGCCGGAATTCAAGGCGATCTGGCAGAGCGGGCAGTTGATGAACGAGGCGGTGGGGCAGGTCGGTTATTCGTTGTTCTATCGAGGTGATGTCGGCACTGATTGATGCGGTGCCTGTGATGCCGCCTTCGTCGGATCGCCGCCCGGAGCAAGCCCGCTCCCACACTGGATCTAAGTCGGTCACAGTATTTGTTTACGACGCCGATCAAATGTGGGAGCGGGCTTGCTCGCGAAGCTTTTAAAGGGTCTTGGCCATCCGGCTGGCAATCAGTGCCCAGCCAAACAACAGCACACAGACAATGATCAGCGGCCATGAACGCCATTCCAGGTACGGAGTCAGGTTGTGCATCGGCACCACTTCGCCATACAGGATGCCGCGTTCGAACTGCGGGATCTGATCGGTAATCTGACCGAACGGGTTGATCAGGCCGGACACGCCGTTGTTGGTGGCGCGGATCATCCAGCGGCCGGCTTCCAGCGCGCGCATCTGTGCCATCTGCAAGTGTTGCAGCGGGCCAATGGAGGTGCCGAACCAGGTGTCGTTGCTGATGGTCAGCAACAGGTCGCTGCGGGCGGCAAGGCTGGCGGCGAACTCCGGATAAACCACTTCATAGCAGATGAACGGCGCGATCTGATAGCCCTTGGCTTGCAGTAGCGGCTGGTCAGACGGGCCGCGAGCGAAGTCCGACATTGGCAGGTCGAAGAAGGCGATCAGCCCGCGCAGGATGTCTTGCAAGGGAACATATTCACCAAAGGGCACCAGTTTCTGCTTGAGGTAAGTGCCGTCGCCTTCACCAGTCACGGTGATGCCATTGAAGAAACGCTTCTCGTGGCGTACCTCCATGCGGACCGGGACGCCGGTAATCAACGCCGATTTACGTTCGGCCGCGAAGTCGCCCATCATGTTCAGGTAGCCCTCGGCGGACTCCTTGAGCACCGGGATCGCCGTTTCCGGCCAGATGAGCAGATCGACGCGTTTGGAGCTGAAGCTCATGTCGCGGTACAGCGCCAACTGCGCGTTGAGCTGCGCAGGATCCCACTTCATGCTTTGTTCGATGTTGCCCTGAATGGCGGCGACGCTCAGTGGCGGGCCCGAAGGGCTGGTCCAGGCGTGGTGTTTGAGCGCCATGCCGAGCAGCCATGGACCGACCAGCAGCAATACACCGGCAGCAATGAAGCCTTTGCGCCCCGTGCGAACCAGGCGCAAGCCGTTGTAGATCAGCGCTGCCGTCAAGGCCAGGGTGAAGGAAATCAGCCACATCCCACCAAGGGGCGCGAGCCCGGCCAGCGGGCCATCGAGTTGGCTGTAGCCGGAATACAGCCACGGGAAACCGGTCAGGAACCAGCCGCGGAAGGCTTCCTGGGCGACCCACAGCGCAGCGAAGGCCAGGGCGTCGGCCAGCGGCGCCTCATTGCGGCGCAGCCAGCGCGCCCAAATCCAGGCGGGCAGGGCAAAGAACCAGGCAATCGCCGCCGTGAAAAGCAGCATCAGGAAGCCGGCCAGCAATACCGAAGCGCCGCCGAAGTGATGAATGCTGTAGTAGATCCAGCTGGTGCCGGCACCGAACAGGCCGAAACCGAAACACCAGCCGCGACCCAAGGCTTGACGTGGGCTCAGTTCGCGCAGGCCGGCATAGAACAGGCCGACGGCGAGCAGTGCCAGTGGCCAGATATCGAACGGCGCCAGGGCCAGGGTGGTGATTGCACCGGCCGCCACGGCCAGCAGGTTACCGGGCCAGCCGGGGCGGGTTGTCCAGCGCATTTCAATCCTTAGCGAGCAATGGGCGTCAGGCGAAGCAAGTGAATCCGACGGCTGTCGGCGTTCAGGATGCGGAAGCGGTATGGGCCGATTTCAGTGATTTCGTTACGTTTTGGCAGATGCCCGAACGCACTCATCACCAGACCGCCAACGGTGTCGAATTCATCATCGGAGAACTCGCTGTCGAAAAATTCGTTGAAGTTCTCGATCGGTGTCAGGGCCTTGATCAGGAAATCACCGCTCGGCAGCGGCTTGATATAGCTGTCTTCTTCGACATCGTGTTCGTCTTCGATGTCGCCGACGATTTGTTCCAGCACGTCTTCGATGGTGACCAGGCCTGCCACGCCACCGTACTCGTCGATGACGATGGCCATGTGGTTGTGGTTGGCGCGAAATTCGCGCAGCAGCACGTTAAGGCGCTTGGATTCCGGCACGAAGGTGGCCGGACGCAGCAGATCCTTGATGTTGAAGCTGTCGCCGTTCTCCTTGAGGATCAAGGGCAGCAGGTCCTTGGCCAGCAGCACGCCCATCACGTCATCGTGGCTTTCGCCGATGACCGGGTAGCGCGAGTGAGCCGAGTCGACCACGGCGGGCAGGAACTCGCGGGGTGTCTGGTTCGCCTTGATGCTGACCATTTGCGAGCGCGGGACCATGATGTCCCGCACCTGCAAGTCAGCCACCTGGATGGCGCCTTCGACGATGGCCAGCGCTTCGCTGTCCAACAGTTTGTTCTGGTGTGCATCGCGCAGTAGCTCCAAAAGCTCCTGGCGGTTTTTCGGCTCGTGGGCAAAAGCCTGGGTGAGCTTCCCCAGCCATGACTTCTGCCCGTTGCTCGATCGATCTTCGCTCATAGCGATTACTCTGAATCCTTTGTTGTTTCTGTGGGGGATAAATCGGTTTCGTCGTCCGCGTACGGATCGGGAAAGCCCAATTCTGCAAGCAACGTTCGTTCCAGTGCTTCCATCTCCTCGGCTTCGTCGTCATCAATATGGTCGTAACCGAGCAGATGCAAGCAGCCGTGAATCACCAGGTGTGCCCAATGGGCCTTGAGTTGCTTGCCTTGTTCGGCGGCTTCACGCTCGACCACGGCGACACAGATCACCAGATCGCCCAGCAGCGGGATGTCGAGGAACTCATCCGGCACATCGGCCGGGAATGACAAGACGTTAGTTGCGTAATCCTTTTGCCGCCAGGTGTGGTTCAGCTCGCGTCCTTCGGCTTCGTCGACCAGGCGAATGGTCATTTCCGAGTCGGCGCTGCGCTGGCGCAAAGCCAGTTCGCACCACTGGCGGAACTCGGCTTCGCTGGGGGCAGGGGCTTGGGTAGCGATTTGCAGGTCAAGCTCAAGCATCGCGGCGGCTATCCTTGGCGGCTGCATCGTCGGCCGCACGGGTTTCGAAGCGCTCGTAGGCTTCAACGATGCGCTGTACCAGCGGATGGCGCACGACGTCCTTGGGCTGGAAATGGGTGAAGCTGATCCCCGGCACTTCCTTGAGCACTTCAATCACATGGTGCAGGCCGGACTTGGTGCCGCGTGGCAGGTCGACCTGGGTGATGTCCCCGGTGATGACGGCCGTGGAGCCGAAGCCGATCCGGGTCAGGAACATCTTCATTTGCTCGACCGTGGTGTTCTGGCTTTCGTCAAGAATGATGAAGCTGTTGTTCAGCGTGCGGCCGCGCATGTAAGCCAGTGGCGCGACTTCGATCACCTGGCGCTCGATCAGCTTGGCAACGTATTCGAAACCGAGCATTTCGTAGAGCGCGTCGTAGAGCGGGCGCAGATACGGGTCGATTTTTTGCGACAGGTCGCCAGGCAGGAAACCGAGTTTTTCACCCGCTTCGACCGCCGGGCGCACCAGCAGGATGCGGCGAATCTGCTCGCGCTCCAGTGCATCCACCGCGCAGGCGACGGCCAGATAGGTCTTGCCGGTACCGGCCGGGCCGATGCCGAAGTTGATGTCGTTACCGAGGATTTCCTTCACATAGCGCAGCTGATTCAAGCCGCGGGGGCGAATCATGCCTTTTTTGGTGCGCAGCGCCACGGATGGTTCGGCGGGGGAGTGGTTGTCCAGCTGTTCCACGGCAGATTCCTGCAGGAACAGGTGCACCATGTCCGGCGACAGCTCGGTACCCTTGGTTTCCCGGTACAGGCGGCGCAGGAGGTTTTCCGCGGAGGTGGTGTGTTTGGGCTCGCCGATCAGCTCGAACTGGTTGCCGCGATTGCGGATCTCGATGGTCAGGCGTTGCTCGATCAAGCGCAAATGCTCGTCGAATTGCCCGCACAGATTGGCGAAGCGGCGAGCTTCAAAAGGCTCGAGGATGAAACGATGTGGTTCTATGGGTGCGTTCAAGGTCGTATTTAGCCGCCCTGGGGCAATTGAGATGAAATCAAGGATAACGCCAGTGGCGCGGGTGCGAAAGCTCTTAAATGAGGCAACCCGATTCCCGCCTCTGGCGCTGTGCCTGTGGGAGCGGGCTTGCTCGCGGAGACGGAGTGTCAGTCGACATTAATGGCGCTGACAGACCGCCTTCGCGAGCAAGCCCGCTCACACAGGGATATTCGGTGTTATTGAATCAGCGAACCCCGCAGCGAGTGCGGCTGCGCGGCATCGATGTGCACGTCCGCGAACTGGCCGATCAGGGTCGGATTGTCGCAGCGGAAGTTGACGATACGGTTATTCTCGGTCCGGCCTTGCAGCTCGCCCGGGTCTTTTTTCGAGTAATCGGTCACCAGGATTCGCTGGATCGAACCGACCATTTGTCGGCTGATCTCGAAACCTTGCTGGTTCAGGCGATGTTGCAGGGCATTCAGGCGCTCTTTTTTCAGCTCCTCCGGCGTTTCATCGGCCAGGTCTGCGGCCGGAGTTCCGGGGCGTTGGCTGTAGACGAACGAGTAGGAAAAGTCGAAACCGACGTCCTGGATTAGCTTCATGGTCTGTTCGAAGTCTTTCTCGGTCTCGCCCGGGAAGCCGACGATGAAGTCCGAGCTGATGCAGATGCCCGGCACGGCGGCGCGCAGCTTGCGCAGTTTGGATTTGTATTCCAGCGCGGTGTGGTTGCGTTTCATCGCGGCGAGGATGCGGTCCGAGCCCGACTGCACTGGCAAATGCAGGTGCTTGACCAACTCCGGCACATCGGCGTGGGCCTGGATCAGGCTGTCGGAGAACTCCAGCGGATGCGACGTGGTGTAGCGGATGCGGTCGATGCCATCGACGGCGGCAACCACGCGGATCAGCTCGGCCAGATCCGCCAGGCGCCCGTCATGGGTGAGGCCGCGATAACCGTTGACGTTTTGCCCCAACAGTGTCACTTCGCGCACGCCGTTTTCGGCCAGGTGAATGATCTCGGCAATCACGTCGTCGAACGGCCGGCTGACTTCTTCGCCGCGGGTGTAGGGCACCACGCAGAACGTGCAGTACTTGCTGCAGCCTTCCATCACCGACACGTAAGCACTCGGGCCGTCGATGCGTGGCTCGGGCAAATGGTCGAACTTTTCGATTTCCGGGAACGAGACGTCGACTTGCGGCAGCTTGCTGATGCGTGCGGCGTCGATCATTTCCGGCAGGCGGTGCAGGGTTTGCGGGCCGAACACCACGTCGACGTACGGTGCGCGATCGCGGATGGCCGCGCCTTCCTGGCTGGCCACGCAACCGCCGACGGCGATCACCATGTCCGGGTTGGCCAGCTTCAGTTCGCGCCAGCGCCCGAGTTGGGAGTAGACGCGGTCCTGCGCACGTTCGCGGATCGAGCAGGTGTTGAGCAGGATGACGTCGGCGTCTTCAGCGCGCGCGGTGACTTCCAGGGCCTGGTGTTCGCCCAGCAGATCGACCATGCGCGAGCTGTCGTACTCGTTCATCTGGCAACCGTGGGTTTCGATGTAAAGCTTCTTGGCCATGGAAAGAGTCATCACGTGATTCAAAGAACCGCGCATTATAGGGAACATGTCTCAAGGTTCCTACCGCTGTGCGTCCGGCGGCTATGCTATAGTTCGCGCCCTCTTTTTTATCCCTCGATGTGTTACCCGCCCACCATGACCAAACGTGAAGCTCCAATCTACAAGGTGATTTTCCTCAACCAGGGCCAGGTGTTCGAAATGTACGCCAAGCAGATCTATCAAAGTGATCTGTGGGGCTTTCTGGAAGTGGAAGAGTTCGTCTTTGGCGAGCGCACGCAAGTGGTCGTCGATCCGAGCGAAGAAAAGCTCAAGGCTCAGTTCGAGGGCGTGGTGCGCAGTTTTGTGCCGATGCATTCGATCGTGCGGATCGACGAAGTCGAGCGTCTGGGGACCCCGAAAATCAGCGAAGCCCGTGGCGCGGTCGGCAATGTCATGCCGTTTCCGATGCCGATGCCTGAGAAGTAAGCCTCAAGATCGAGTCGCCCCTATCGCGAGCAAGCTCGCTCCCACAGTTGACCGAGTTCTCATATGGGAATGCAGTCGAATGTGGGAGCGCGCTTGCTCGCGATGGGGCCAGTCAGATCAACGCAAAAATCAGGGCAGCGGCGCGAAAGGCGTACGCCCGTCAGCGCTCTGCAACTCCATCAAATATTTACGGAAAATTTGCCCGAGCACCTGGGTGGCGAGTTCGAGCTCTTCGCGGGGCATTTTTTCGGTGACTTCGTCGGCGGTGTCCAGTGCGTCTTCGGCGCCGTTGACCGCCGCCATCTTCAGCAGGATGTACGCCTGAACGTTATTGGCCGGTACGCCTTCGCCGTGGAAGAACATGGTACCGAGCTTGAATTGCGCCTGGGCATGGCCTTGCAGCGAGGCTTTTTCGAAATAGCTCAGGGCTTGATTGAGGTCGCGTGGCGCGTTTTTACCTTCGTAGTAGAACTCACCCAACTCGTATTGCGCTTGCGCATCCCCTTCATCCGACGCTTTCTGGCAGGCGGCGATCGCCTGTTCCAGGTCTTGCGGCTGGGTATTGAGGGTGCAGCGACCCATCGCTGGGATCAACAACGAGTTGCCGCCTGCTTGTGCGTGCGCGAGCAGGGGCTGAAGAAGCAACAGGCAGCCCAGTGCAAGGGTGCGGCCGGTGCGGTTCATGGGAATCGACTTACCTCTGAAGGGCGCGCGGACCCATCGAGGGATCCAATAAGCGCGCATTATGAAATAAGCAGGGCCAACCTTACAAAGTCTTTACTCGTTTTTCTGCTGCGCGGGAAATATATCTCCCGTTTTGCGGAGGATTTTTGCTGGAAGTGTAGGAATGGAGGCGGGCGTGTAGGTGAAAGCTGACGCTGGCAATGGCCAACGTCAGCGCTACAGCGTTATTTCAAGGCAGCGAAGGCACGCTCGGCGGCGTCCAGGGTCAGTTTCAGCTCGGCTTCACCGTGGGCGATCGACGTGAAACCGGCTTCGAAGGCACTCGGTGCCAGGTACACGCCACCTTCGAGCATCAGGTGGAAGAAGCGGCCGAACAGCGCGGCGTCACTGGCCATCACGTCATCGAAAGTGACGATGTCGTCGGCGCCACTGAAGTACAGGCCGAACATGCCGCCGGCTTGTGTGGTCACGAACGGAATGCCCGCCGCATCGGCGCGCTGTTGCAGACCGTCGAGCAGGCGAGTGGTGTAGTCGGTCAGCTCGGCGTGGAAGCCCGGACGGCTGATCAGGCGCAGGGTGGTCAGGCCGGCGGCCATCGCCAGCGGGTTACCGGACAGCGTACCGGCCTGGTAGACCGGACCCAGCGGGGCGATGCGCTGCATGATTTCACGCTTGCCGCCGAAACAGCCGACCGGCATGCCGCCACCGATGATCTTGCCGAAGGTGGTCAGGTCCGGCGTCACGCCGTAGTACGCCTGGGCTCCGCCGAGGGCGACGCGGAAACCGGTCATCACTTCATCGAAAATCAGCACCACGCCGTGCTTGTCGCACAGGGTCCGCAGGCCTTCGAGGAAACCCGGTGCCGGCGGCACGCAGTTCATGTTGCCGGCCACTGGCTCGACGATGATGCAGGCCACATCCTGGCCGACTTCGGCGAGCATGGCTTCAACGGCGTCGATGTCGTTGAACGGCAGGGTCAGGGTATGTTTGGCGAACGCTGCCGGTACGCCGGCCGAACTCGGTACGCCCTGGGTCAGTGCGCCGGAACCGGCCTTGACCAGCAGGCTGTCGGAGTGACCGTGGTAGCAGCCTTCGAACTTGATGATGCTGTCGCGGCCGGTGAAGCCTCGGGCCAGGCGAATGGCGCTCATGGTCGCTTCGGTGCCGGAGCTGACCATGCGCACCATTTCCATCGACGGCACGAGGGAGCAGACCAGGTCGGCCATCTGCGTTTCCATCTCGGTCGGCGCGCCGTAGGACAGGCCGTGCTCCAGCTGCTTGCGCACCGCGTCCAGCACATCCGGGTGGCTGTGGCCGAGGATCATCGGGCCCCAGGAACCGACGTAATCCACATAGCGCTTGTCGTCTTCGTCGGTGACGTAGGCGCCTTCGGCGTGCTTGAAGAACAACGGCGTGCCGCCGACGCTCTTGAACGCGCGAACCGGCGAGTTCACGCCACCGGGAATGTGTTTCTGGGCATTGGCAAACAGCGTTTCGGAACGAGACATATTCGGGTTCTCAGATTTTAAGTAATTCGTTAAAGGCGCGGGCACGGCGGGTGACTTCAGCCGTGCTCTCTGCGCCGAACAGCCCATGCACCACGGCCAGCAGGTCGACCCCATGGGCCACCAGCGGGGCGGCGTTGTCCAGGGTGATGCCGCCGATCGCGCAGATCGGCAAGTGCAGTTGCTTGCGCGCCTGGTCGAGCAGTTCGAGGCTGCAGGTCGGTGCGCCGGGCTTGGTGTTGGAATTGAAGAAGCGGCCGAAGGCGACATAACTGGCACCCTCTCTGGCAGCCTGTTCGGCCAGTTCGAGTTGCGCGTGGCAAGTCGAGCCGATGATGGCTTTAGAACCGAGCAGGGCGCGGGTCGGTGACAGCGGACCATCGGTCTGGCCCAGATGCACGCCCACATTGAGGCGCGCGGCCAGTTCGGCATCATCGTTGATGATCAGCTGGGTCTTGTAGCGTTCGCACAGCTCGCGCAAGGCTTCGGCCTCACGCAGGCGGCGGGCCTCGTCGCTGCTTTTGTCGCGGTACTGCAGCAAGGTGACGCCGCCTTCCAGCGCCGCCTCCACGTACTTGAGCAACTTACCGTCCAGCAAATGGCTGTCGGTAATGGCGTACAGGCCACGTAGTTTCATCGGTCAAGCCTCACCGCATTACAAATGGAAGTTACGAACAGAAATCCAGCGGCAGGCGGCGCGGCACAAACTGGCCTTTGCCCAGCTGCTCGGCGTCACGCAGGGTGCGCCATGTGTAGTTAAGCGCGGTCTGCACGGCGCTGGCGAGGTTTTCACCCTGGGCCAGACGACCGGCCAGTGCGCTGGCCAGGGTGCAACCGGAACCGTGATAGCTGCCGGGCAGTCGCTGGCAGGTAAAGGTTTCGCGCAGGCCGTCGCGACTGTACAGGCGATTGTGGATTTCGGTTTCGTCGCCATGGCCGCCGGTGATCAGCAGGTGTTTGACGAACGGCAGGAGTTTTTCAGCGCACTCGTCCGCGGTGCCTTCGGGCAGTTCGGCGAGGATCCGGGCTTCGGGAAGGTTGGGAGTGGCAATGATCGACAAGGGCAGCAGGCGTTCGCGCATGGCGTAGCCGACTTCGTCCTTGCCCAGGCGTCCGCCGCCGCCGGCGCGCAGCACCGGGTCGCAGACCACTGGCAAATGCGGGTGCGCCGAAAGCAGTTCGACCACGGTGTCGACCATTTCCAGGGAACCGAGCATGCCCAGTTTGACCGCCGCGACTTCGGAATCGTTGAGTACTGCATTGGCCTGGGCCAGTACCCACTCACGGTCCAGGACGCGGAAGTCAGTGACATTGACGGTGTCTTGCACGGTCAGGGCGGTGACGGCCGGAGCCGCATGGCATCCCTGAGCGAGCAGGGCTTCGATATCTGCCTGCAAGCCGGCGCCACCACTTGGGTCGTGGCCGGAGAGACAGAGGACAACGGGGCGAGAGCTGTAGATATTCATGGTGCGCGAGCTTACCACCAAACGTTGATTTTCGGGTGTGGTGACATCCAGTCTGCCTGTTCCATTGTGGCAGTGATTTGCTTGCCTCTGATTATGTCCTGGTAGTTCCTCTGTAACGCCCGTTCTAGAGCCTTTGTAGGAAATATTTCAATGGTGTTTAATGGCCATCAACGGCTATGCTAGAGTGGATCCAAACCAATAACAGGTGATACCGGTTTTACGTCTGCTCAAAAGGAATGGGGGGGCTTCCTGACAGAACCGGACAGGCCACGCTGGGGCTTCAATGCGCTATTTGCTGATGTTGCTGTTGTGTTTGCCCCTCCTGGCAAACGCCGTCGAGTTCGATGAGTTCACTCAGACCCTCCCCTTGGGCCGAACCCTGCAGGTCTATGAGGACGCAGGTGGTCAGGCGACCATCGCGGATATCCGCGCGCAAGCGGCGGCCGGCAACTTCAAGGCGCACAACAAAGACACGCTCAACGCCGGGTACTCGCGCTCGGTGTTCTGGTTGAAAATCGACCTGCATTACCGCCCGACCGATCCGGCGGCGCAACGGACCTGGCTGCTGGAACTGGCCTATCCACCCCTCGATCATCTCGATCTCTATTTGCCCGATGCGGCCGGCAACTATCAGTTGGTCAGGCAGACCGGCGATGCCTTGCCCTTCGCCAGCCGCGAGATTCGTCAGAACAACTATCTGTTCGACCTGACGTTCAAACCTGAGCAGGCCGAAACCCTATTCCTGCGATTGCAAAGCGAAGGCTCGATCCAGGCACCGGTAACCTTGTGGTCGAGCACCGCCTACCTCGAAGAGCAGCCTGTGCGCCTCTATGTACTGGGGCTGATCTACGGCGTGTTGCTGGGGATGCTGGTCTACAACCTGTTCATCTACCTCAGCGTGCGCGACACCAGTTACCTCTACTACATCTTCTATATCGCTTCGTTCGGCTTGTATCAGCTGTCGGTCAATGGCGCGGCGGTGCAGTATTTCTGGCCGGACAACCCTTGGTGGGCCAACGCCGCGACGCCGTTTTTCATCGGCTGCGCGGGTCTGTTCGGCAGTCAGTTCGCCCGCAGTTTCCTGCAAATGGCTATCCACAGTCGCTGGCTCGATCGCTTGTTGCTGGCGCTGGTCGCCTTCAGTGCGCTGGTGGTTGGCCTGTCATTGATGACCAGCTACGCCCTGGCCTTGCGCCTGGCCACGGCCCTGGCGCTGACGTTCACGGTGGTGATTTTTGCCGCCGGGATCTTTGCCTGGTTGCGGGGCCTGCGCGTCGCGCGGTATTTCATTATTGCCTGGTCGGCGTTTTTGCTCGGCGGCATCGTCAATACGTTGATGGTGCTTGGATACCTGCCTAATGTGTTCCTGACCATGTATTCCAGCCAGATCGGCTCGGCCATTGAAGTGGCGTTGTTGTCCCTGGCACTGGCCGACCGCATTAACGACATGCGCGAGCAGCAGGCGCAAACGCTATTCGACGCCGGCCAGAAGCTTGAAATCCTCAATCAGCAACTGGCTCGCAGTAACAAGCTCAAGGACGAATTCCTGGCCACCCTGACCCACGAACTTCGCACGCCCATGAACGGTGTGATCGGTTCACTGGAATTGATGCAGACGGTCGAAATGAACCCGGAGCTTGAGCAGTATCAGCAGACGGCTTCGGGGTCGGCGCGGGACATGATGCGCATGGTCAACGGTATTCTGACCCTCACCGAACTGCAGGCCGGCAAGCTCCAGGCCTCGACCGACACTTTCAGCTTGCGCGGCATGGTCGAGGCGCTGCGCACGCAGTTCGAGGGCAACGCTTCGAGCAAGTCGCTGGACTTCAAGGTCGACATCGCATCCGGCGTGCCGGATCGCGTGCACGGCGACAACACCAAGATCGCGCAATGCCTGGAGTGTTTGCTGGACAACGCCATCAAATTCACCCGGATCGGCGGCCTGGCCTTGCGGGTGACCGGCAAGGCCATTGAGCCCGACCGGGTGGCGTTGAGCTTTGCGGTGATCGATACGGGCATTGGCTTCACCGATCTGGGAGAGGCCACGATGTATCAACGGTTCTTCCAGGTCGATGGCTCTATGACCCGTGAATACGGTGGCCTGGGTGTTGGTCTGGCGATTTGCCGGCAGTTGGTCGAATTGCTTGGTGGACGCCTGACGCATCGTTCCGAGCCGGGACGCGGCAGCCGGTTTCAGCTGGATGTGGAAGTCGGGCTGCCGGTGGCCGAGCGCCCGCTGGCGCCGTTGATGTCCCGGGATTTTCCGCACCTGCGCTTGCCTCAGGATTGTGCCGTGTTGTTGGTGGATGACAACAGCATCAGCCAGTTGGTGATGCGCGGCATGTTGCTCAAGCTGGGGTTCCGCGTGCGTACGGCCGACGGAGCCGATGTCGCGCTCGATCTCCTGCAGCGCGAAGTGTTTGATGCGGTGCTGGTCGATTGCCAGTTGCCGCGCCAGGACGGTGAGTCGCTGTGCTGCCGGATCCGCGCGCTGCCGGGCTATGCCGAGCTGCCGTTGTTCATGATCGCCCTGGGGGGTGACCGTGAACGCTGCCCGACCGGCGCGTTGATTGATTACTTGAGCAAGCCGGTGAAATTCGAAGACTTGCAGGCCGCGCTCTACCGCCGGGTGCTCTGCTCGCAACAGGGCGAAAGCGCCGACAGTTAGGCGGATATGACACTTTGTTCGGTTGAGGGGCGGTGCTTAACTGAAGTCCCTTGGCCGACCAAAGGAGCCCAGTCATGAACCTGCATCAGTTTGCCGAAACCCACGAAGTCACCAACCAGCCACCGTCCCTGGACGGCGCCAACCTCTACCGCATCGACTTGCCGTTGCAGGAATGGTCGCGGCGGTTCGGGGCCGGTTGGGCCGAATCGCGGATCGACGCTTACGGGGCGCTGGCCGGTGGTCCGTTGATGGAAGCCGGGTTCCTCGCCAATCAGAACAAGCCGGTGTTCAACAGTCATGACCGATTTGGTCATCGCATCGATCTGGTGGAATTTCATCCGGCCTATCACCAACTGATGCGCACGGCAGTCGAGCACGGCCTGACCTCGTTGCCTTGGGCGCACCCGCAGGACGGCGCTCATGTGGCCCGCGCTAGCATGTCGTATCTGCACAGCCAGGCCGAAGCCGGCAGTGGCTGTCCGTTGACCATGACCTTCGCCAGCGTTCCGGCCATGCGCCTGCAGCCGGACCTGGCGCAAAAGTGGTTGCCGAAAATCCTCGCCACCGAATACGACCCGCGCAACGTCGGCATGGCTCACAAGGCCGGGGTCACCATCGGCATGGCCATGACCGAGAAGCAGGGCGGCACCGATGTGCGGGCCAATACCACCAAGGCATATCCGGTCGGAGCCAGCGGTCCGGGCCAGGCCTATGAGTTGGTGGGGCACAAGTGGTTTTGCTCGGCGCCGATGTGCGACGCCTTCCTGACACTGGCGCAGACCGACAAGGGCCTGACCTGTTTCCTGCTGCCGCGCCATCGCCCGGACGACACACGCAATCAGTTCTACATCCAGCGCCTGAAGAACAAGCTCGGCAATTGCTCCAACGCTTCCAGCGAAGTGGAGTTCCGCGGCGCACTGGCGTGGATGATCGGTGAAGAGGGGCGTGGTGTTCCAACGATCATCGAGATGGTCGCCATGACCCGCTTCGATTGCATGGTCGGTTCCAGTTCGCTGATGCGTCAGGCGTTGACCCAGGCCAGCCATCATTGCGCTCATCGTTCGGTCGGCGGCAAATTGCTCAGCGAACAGCCGTTGATGCAGAACGTGCTGGCGGACCTGGCGCTGGAAAGCGAAGCCGCCCTGGCCTTGAGCCTGCGTATGGGCCGGGCGCTGGATCATCTGGACGACTCGCAGGAAGCCAGGTTCGCCCGGTTGGTAACGGCGGTGGGCAAGTACTGGATCTGCAAGCGGGCGCCGGCCATGATCAACGAGGCCGCCGAATGCATGGGCGGCGCAGGTTATGTCGAAGACAGCATTCTGCCGCGGCTTTACCGCGAGGCGCCGGTGAATTCGACGTGGGAAGGTTCCGGTAATGTGCAGTGCCTGGACGTGCTGCGTGCCCTGTCAAAGGAACCGGGCGTGCTCGATGCACTGTTCAGCGAGTTGGGCGATGGCCATGGCGACAAGCGCCTTGCCGCGCACATCCAGCAATTGCAGGCAGCCTTCAAGGACACCAGCGACATTCAGTATCGCGCCCGGCAACTGACGGAAGACATCGCCTTGGGGTTGCAGGCCAAGTTGCTGCTGGAAGCCGGGAATTCAGTGGTCAGTGATGCCTTCATCGCCAGTCGCCTGGACGGTGGCGGCCGAGTGTACGGCGCGTTGCCACGCGGCCTGGACGTGGATGCCATTGTCGCCCGATCGACCCCGCAAGGCTTCTAAGCGACACCGGCCTCCTGTGGGAGCGAGTCTGCTCGCGAAAGCAGTGTCATATTCAACATTGATGTGACTGACCGACCGCTTTCGCGAGCAGGCTCGCTCCCACATTAGTTCTGTGGATACTGCAATGATGCATTGCCAACACACCACTGTTCCCGTGAAGCGACGATGCAGGCAAGATGAAGGTCTGCAAGTCAGAACACAGGATGCTGATCGTGACCGAAGCTTTTATTGTCGTTCAAACCGCCGAGCAAGCCGTGGATCGGCTTGCGCTCTTGCACAATCGTGCAACCACCGCGCTGAGCCAGGCGCTCAAGCGTTACCTCAAGGACCGCGTCGAGCCTGATGCCGAGCAGCGGGCGTTGTTCCGTTATCCCGAGCTGCGCCTGACCTACCTTTGCCAGGGCGAAGTCCCGCAGACCACCCGTGCCTATGCCAAGGTCCAGCTGCCGGGCACCTACAGCGTCACCGTCACCCATCCGTCTGCTTTCCGTAAGTACCTGCTGGAACAGCTGGTTCCGTTGATGCACGACTTCACCGTGACGGTGGAAGTCGGTGTCAGCCAGCAGAACATCCCGTATCCGTATGTGGTCGAGCAGGGCGATGAATTGGGAGGTTCCGGCGTCACCGCAGCCGTGCTGGCGCGGGTGTTCCCGAGTACCGACCTGTCGGCCGCGACCGACGGCATTGCCGACGGTTTGTACGACTGGGAAAACACCGATCCGCTGCCCCTGGCGTTGTTCGATGCCGCGCGGGTGGATTTCTCCCTGCGCCGACTGGTGCATTACACCGGCAGCGACTGGCGCCATGTGCAGCCGTGGATTCTGCTGACCAACTACCACCGCTATGTTGACCAGTTCATCGTCCACGGCCTGGAACAATTGCGCCAGGACCCGCGCTTCGTGCGCATGGTGCTGCCGGGTAACGTGATCATCGAAAAGAGCATGGATCACGGCGAAGCGTCGGCGATTGCCGCCGGCGTGGTCTGGCACCGTTACCAGATGCCGGCCTATCACCTGATCGCCAGTGACGGCCACGGCGTGACCCTGGTCAACATCGGTGTCGGCCCCTCCAACGCCAAGAACATCACCGACCACCTCGCCGTTCTGCGCCCGCATTGCTGGTTGATGATTGGTCACTGCGGTGGCCTGCGTCAGTCGCAGACGATTGGCGACTACGTGCTGGCCCACGCCTACATGCGTCGCGACGGCATTCTCGACCGGGTCGTGCCGCCGAACATTCCGATTCCGGCCCTGGCCGAAGTGCAGATGGCGCTTCAGCAGGCGGCGGCCAACATCACCGGCGAGAAGGGCGACGAACTGAAAAAACGCCTGCGCACCGGCACCGTGCTGACCTACGACGACCGTAACTGGGAGCTGCGCTGGGCGCAAGAAAGGCCGCTGATCAACCTGTCCCGCGCCGTGGCGGTGGACATGGAAAGTGGCACCATCGCAGCGCAAGGTTATCGTTTGCGGGTGCCGTACGGCACGTTGCTCTGCGTCTCGGACAAACCGCTGCACAGCGAAATCAAGTTGCCGGGCTCGGCCAACGCCTTCTATGAGCGCGCGGTCAGCCAGCACTTGAAGATCGGTATCGAGGCGGTGGATCTGTTGCGCACCGAACTCAACTCACTGCACTCGCGCAAACTGCGCAGCTTCGACGAGCCGCCGTTCCGCTAACGGTTGTCATGGTCATTTGACGGTTGGGGCACTAGCATTAGCAGCCCTGACCGTTAGATGTTTCCTTTCTCATGTCTCGTCCTCCTCAACGTCCCGTTTCCCGCCGCCCTGGCACGAAACCGTCGCCTGCAGCCCCGCGCCGTGTCGCCAAGGCACCACCGGCCGAGCCGAAGCTGATCCTGTTCAACAAACCCTTCGATGTGCTGACGCAATTCAGCGACGGTGAAGGGCGCGCGACGCTCAAGGACTACATCGATGTACCGGGAATCTATCCGGCGGGACGCCTGGATCGTGACAGCGAAGGCTTGTTGCTGTTGACCAACGACGGCCAGCTTCAGGCGCGAATCGCCGACCCGAAGCACAAACTGGCCAAAACCTATTGGGTGCAGGTCGAGGGCGAGCCGAGCACCGAGCAGTTGCAGCGCTTGCGTGACGGCGTCGAATTGAATGACGGCATGACCTTGCCCGCCGAGGCGCGACAACTGGACGAGCCCGAGCTATGGCCGCGCAATCCGCCGGTGCGCTTTCGCAAAAGCGTGCCGACCAGCTGGCTGGAGTTGGTGATTCGCGAAGGGCGCAATCGGCAGGTGCGGCGCATGACCGCTGCGGTCGGTTTGCCGACCTTGCGCCTGGTGCGGGTCAGAATCGGTGACTGGACGATCGAAGGGCTCGATCAGGGACAGTGGAAAGAAGTACCGGCGCGCTTATAAGGTGCCGGATTCGATCAAGCCGATCACCACGCTCTTGATGATGAACGCGGCCACGCCCAGGCCCAGCACGAAGAACAGGATGAACGAGCCAAAGCGGCCGGCCTTGGACTTCTTCGCCAGATCCCAGACGATGAAACCCATGAAAATGATCAGGATCGTGACCAGGCCGGTCATCATCCACTCTTCAAAAACTGCAGGATCCATCGAACATCTCCAGCGCGGGCGAGGCTAAAAGGGCGCGGGGAGTATACGCCTCGCTGGCTGCGTGCAGTATTGACCTGCGGCAGTGTGCCGCAGTCATTCGTCGCCTGTGCCGGCCTCTTCGCGGGCAAGCCACGCTCCCACAGGTTTTGAGTCGCTCACAAAATTGAGGTCAACACAAAACCTGTGGGAGCGTGGCTTGCCCGCGATGGGGCCTTCAGCTACGCAGATGAGTCAGCGGCAACTCAGTGCTGTTGAGCACCTGGTTCAGCACAAAACTCGAACGCACGCTGGTCACGCCTTCAATCCGGGTCAGATGCCCGAGCAGCAGTTTCTGGTAGTGATCCATGTCCGGCACCACGACCTTGAGTTGATAGTCGGCATCCATCCCGGTCACCAGGCTGCATTCGAGCACTTGGGGCAAGGTGCGAATGGCCGCTTCGAAGTTCTCGAAACGTTCCGGCGTATGACGGTCCATGCCGATCAGCACGTAGGCCGTCAGGCTCAGGCCGAGCATCTTGCGGTCGAGCAGGGCGACCTGACGGGAAATGTAGCCGTCGTCTTCCAGTTGCTTGACCCGCCGCGAGCACGGCGAAGGCGACAGACCGATGCGCTCGGCCAACTCCTGGTTGGAGATGCGTGCGTCGCGCTGCAATTCCGCCAAAATACTCAGGTCGTAACGATCGAGCTTGCTCATCAATCAGTCCTTTGTCGTAACTATTGCGGCAGATTATGTATCTTGGGTTAAAAATTGCGCAAGTGATGTTTAATCAAGCAATCTTCGCAATCCTCTGTCGGCGCTCACGGCCTATTCTTATCACCAGAATCACTGCTCGGACAAACAGTCCAGTGCGGCTCGCCCAATCAGGCCCGCCGCGGTCGCCACCCCCACCGGGGATGTGCCGGCCCCCGAGCTACACACTGTCCAGAAGACGGCGTGAGGTGAGCCGGCGCCACAAGCGTTGAGCCAGGACGAAGTTCTCCAAGGGGAGGCCGACGGGTCTCCCCTTTTTCTTGCGTGGAATTTGACCCTCCTGGCCTCAATAAATAAGTTGCGCGACTGATAACCTGTCGCAGAACCGGTCACTGCTTTCCCAGTCTTACGTACAGGCCCTGACCCGCAATGAGGATAAGCATGAAATCGCGCATCTGGCGTTTGGCCGGTGTTGGTTTGCTGTGTGTCAGTGTCACTGCGCAAACGCTGGCCGATGATCAGCAAAACCGTGGCCATGATGGCGGGCAGCACGGCCAGGATGGGCATCAGGGTGGTAACCAGGGGGGGAGTCAGGGCCGTGGTGGCAACAACCAGCCACGCCCGCAGAACGGCCCGCCACAGAACCAGCCGCGTGCGCAGAACAACGACAACCGCCAGTACGAGCACAACGGCCAGAATCAACATCAGAACAATAGCCAGAGGCAGCCCCGTCCAGCGCCGGATTTCAACAGCCCGGTTCGCTCACCGCCGCCTCCCCCGCAGTTGCCGGCCACTGACATGCCGATCCAGCCCCGCCCCGACACCGTACGCCAGACCCAGCCGCCGCAGCGCCATGACTACCAGGATCAGCACTACCAGGATCAGCCGCATCGCTACGATTACAATCAGCGTTGGAAGGGCTATATCGGTGCGCCGACCAATGACAATCACTGGGACGGACGCCCGAGTGGACGCGGTAACGGCTGGGGGCCAGGTCCCAGGTATCGCCCCGGACAGGTGATCGACCGCTTCCCCGAGCGTAACTTGCGCGTGCCTTACCGTGGCATGGATTACTACTATTCCGGTGGCTACTGGTATCGCCCGCTGGGCCCGCGTTATGAGGTGGTAGCGCCACCACGCGGCATTCGCGTCAGCTACCTTCCTGATTACGCCGAGCAGATATGGATCGGCGGGGCGCTGCTGTTCCTCGCGGCCGGTTCGTATTACGCCTATCAGGAGAGCACCCGGGATTACGTCGTGGTCGAGCCGCCGATTGGCCAACCGCAGTCGCCACCGGCCGCCAGCAATGGTTATGACGTGGAGGCGTACCCGGCCAACGGCCAGTCGCCGGAGCAGGTCAGTCGCGATGGCTACGAGTGTTATCAGTACGCGGTGCAGCAGAGTGGTTTCGATCCACGCACCGCCACCTACCAGCCAGACCCGTCGGTGGTGCAAGCCTACCGACAGGCCCAGGGCAATTGCCTGAGCAGTCGTGGTTATCAGGTCAACTACTGAACCCGAGCGGATTTCACCACTTCCTGCGGGTCGGCGTGCACCAGCACTTCGGCGCGCGGGTAGGCGTCGTGAATGGCCGCGGCAGCCTGATCGCTGATGCCGTGGGCCACTGACAGCGTCAGTTCCCCCGGCAGCTCCAGATGCAACTGCACAAACCACTGGTTGCCGGAAATCCGCGTGCGCAGGTCATGGGCACCCAGCACGCCGGGCACGCTGCACGCCAATTCCAGCATGTGCTGGCTGACCTCCGGCGGCAGTTCTTCATCCATCAACACCGCAAAGCTCTCCCGGGCGATCTGCACAGCGCTCCACAGAATGTAGGCGGCGATTCCCAGACCGAACCAGGGGTCGACCTGATGCAGGCCATACCCGGCCAGCACCAGCGCGATCAGAATGCTGCCGTTGAGCAGCAGGTCCGAGCGGTAGTGCAGGGAGTCGGCGCGTACCGCGTTGGAGCCGGTGGCCTTGACCACCCGATGTTGAAACATCAACAACGCCAGGGTCAGTACGAGGGAGAACACAATCACGCCGATACTGATCCACGGCGCGCCGACCGGTTCGGGATGTTTGAGCCGATCATAGGCCTGCAACGCAATCAGTACCGCACTGCCGCCAATGAACAACGCCTGGGCCATGCCCGCCAATGACTCGGCCTTGCCATGCCCGTAGCGATGATCATTGTCGGCGGGGCGCAGGGCGTAATGCACTGCCAGCAGGTTGAGCAACGAGGTGACGCCGTCGAGTGTCGAGTCGGTGAGCCCGGCGAGCATGCTCACCGAGCCGCTCAGCCACCAGGCGATGGCTTTGGCGATGATCAACATGCATGCCACCGCCACCGAGGCACGGGTCGCCAGCCGCAGCAGGCGGGCGTGTTCGGAGCTGGAGGTCATAGTGGCCATCGTTCCTTGAAGAGTCCTTTCGCGTGTAGGGATTACGCGGCCGGTTGCAGGCCGAACATCGCCAGTTGCTGGGTGCTGCCTTTGCTCTGGATCAGGCGTGGATCGTCCAGCGGGAAGCTGCGGCCCAGCTCGCTTTCCAGAATAGTCTGCAACTTGCGGTTATCGACCTGACCGTCGGGGCCGATGGCATCCTTGAGTTTTTGCGGATCGACCTGGGCGGTCTTGCCCGGTTCGAAATAAATCGCACCGGTGGCGAAGTCCACGGCAAACGCGATCAGGCCGGGGATGATGTAGAACAGCAGGCCCACGGCATCGAGCGCGGCGATGGCCGGGTCGATCTTGCCTTCGATCTGGCCACGGCGGTCGGGGTAGAAGATCGACCCGCAGGCGGTCACTTGAGTCAGCAAGGTTGCGACCAGAACACCGCCAATCAGGCGAAAGGGAGCACGCATATGAAATCTCCTGGGTAATCTCGAAACGAAACGTCGTCGGTATGAATTAGGACCGTGATTAACGCCACGCAGTTCGCCGTTATACTCGCGGCTCTGTTTGGGAGCCAGCATGATTTCTTTGCCGATCGATGAAGTTTTACCCGCCCTGCGTGAAGCCCTCGCTACACGCCACGAAGCCGTGCTCGAAGCACCGCCCGGCGCCGGTAAAACCACCCGCGTACCCTTGGCCTTGCTCAACGAACCGTGGCTGGCCGGGCAGACCATCCTGATGCTCGAACCCCGCCGGTTGGCTGCACGCGCAGCGGCGGAACGGCTGGCCAGTGAGCTGGGGGAAAAGGTTGGCGAAACCGTGGGCTATCGCATTCGCCTCGACAGCAAGGTCGGCCCCAATACCCGAATCGAAGTGGTCACCGAAGGCATCCTCACCCGGCGCCTGCAGGATGATCCGGCGCTGGAAGGCGTGGGCCTGCTGATTTTCGACGAGTTTCACGAGCGCAGCCTCGACGCTGACCTGGCCTTGGCCCTGAGCCTCAATGGTCGCGAACTGTTCCGTGACGATCAGCCGCTGAAAATTCTCTTGATGTCCGCCACGCTTGAAGGCGAACGCCTGGCCGGGTTGCTCGACGACGCGCCGATCCTGTGCAGCGAAGGGCGCATGTACCCGGTGGCGATGCGCTGGGGTCGGCCGTTCCAGGTCGGTGAATTCATCGAGCCGCGCCTGGTGCAGACCATCCTCGAAGCCTTGAACGACGAGACCGGCAGCGTGCTGGTGTTCCTGCCGGGGCAAGCGGAAATCCGCCGCGTGCATCAACAATTGGCCGATGCCTTGGGTGACAACCCACAGGTTCTGCTGTGTCCGTTGCACGGTGAACTGGACCTGACGGCGCAACGGGCGGCGATCGATCCGGCGCCGCCGGGCAAGCGCAAAGTGGTGCTGGCCACCAACATCGCCGAAACCAGTTTGACCATCGACGGCGTGCGCGTGGTGATCGATGCCGGGTTGGCGCGGGTGCCGCGTTTCGACCCGGGCAGCGGCATGACCCGTCTCGACACCCAACGCATTTCCAAGGCCAGTGCGACCCAGCGCGCAGGCCGGGCCGGGCGTCTGGAGCCCGGTGTTTGTTATCGCCTGTGGTCCCAGGATCAGCACGAGCAACTGGCGGCTTATGGCAGCGCGGAAATCCTCTCGGCGGACCTTGCCGGGCTGGCCCTTCAATTGGGGCGCTGGGGTGTGACACCCGGGCAACTGGTGTGGCTTGACGTGCCACCGGCCGCCGCTTATGCACAGGCTCAGGATCTGCTCGAACGCCTGGGTGCACTGGACGGCGAAGCGCTGACCCGTCACGGCCAGGCCATGGCCGAACTGCCGGCCCATCCGCGTATCGCGCATTTGCTGTTGCGCGGCCAGGCACTGGGTCTGGCGGAGATGGCTTGCGACGTCGCCGCACTGCTCGGCGAGCGCGATATCTTGCGCGGCGCCGGGGCGGACTTGCACAGCCGACTGGTATTGCTGTCTGGCGAAGAACGCGCCGCACGTGGCGCGCAGGGTGGCGTGCAACGCGCACGGCAACTGGCGCGACAATACCGTGGTTACTTGCGCGGCAAAGCCTCGGAGCCGGTCAGCGATCCGGATCACCCGCGCTGGCTCGGTGCATTGCTGGCGCTGGCCTATCCCGACCGCGTCGCCCAGCAACGGCGCGCCGGTGGCGCGGAGTATCGCTTGGCCAACGGTCGTGCCGCGCTGTTCGCCGAGGCCGACAGCCTGATGAAACAGCCGTGGCTGGTGATCGCCGATCTGGGCAGTCGCCAGGGGCAGCGTGAAGAGCGGATTTATCTGGCGACGGATTTCGATCCGGCGCTGTTCGACTCAGTGCTGGCCGAGCAGGTGCGTTGCGTCGATCAACTGGATTGGGATGAGCGCGAAGGTGTGCTGCGGGCCGAGCGTCAGCGCAAGGTTGGCGAATTGATCCTCAGCCGTGAACCGCTCACCGGCCTCGACGAAAGTGCCCGCAGCCAGGCACTGGTGAATCTGGTGCGGCGCAAAGGCCTGGAACTGTTGCCATGGACGCCGGAGCTGCGTCAGTGGCAGGCACGAGTGGCGTTGTTGCGGCAACTGGACCTCGCCGGCAAGGGCGAGAGCGAGTGGCCGGATGTCAGCGATGCCGCGTTGCTCAAAGGTCTGGAGCACTGGCTGTTGCCGTATCTGGGCAAGGTGTCGCGGCTCAGTCACTTCGCCAATCTGGACCTGTCGAGCATCGTCCACAACCTGCTGCCGTGGCCGCTGCCGCAGCGGCTGGACGAGTTGGCGCCGCATCATTTGAGCGTGCCGTCGGGCTCGTCAATTCGCCTGGACTACAGCGAACAGCCGCCGATTCTGGCGGTGCGTCTGCAGGAGTTGTTCGGCCTGGCCGAAACCCCGCGCATCGCCGGAGGGCGGCAAGTGGTCAAGCTGCACCTGCTGTCCCCGGCGCGGCGGCCGGTGCAGGTGACGCAGGACCTGGCGAACTTCTGGCGCAGCACCTATGCCGAAGTGAAGAAGGATTTGAAGGGGCGGTACCCGAAGCATTACTGGCCGGATGACCCGCTGGTGGCCGAAGCGACTGCGCGGATCAAACCGCGTAAATAATCATTTGGATGCGAACTCTGTGGCGAGGGGGCTTGCCCCCGTTGGGTCGCGCAGCGGCCCCAGCTCCAGGGCCTGCTACGCAGTCCAACGGGGGCAAGCCCCCTCGCCACAGGGGATCAGTCTGAGCGTTCGGATTTAGCGGTCAGTTGCTCGCGGCAATAGTCGGCAAACAACTGCGCCGGTTTGGTCAGTTGCCCGCGCTTGAGCCAGGCCGCCACCAGCCCGGAGCCGGTGACGTCTTCGGCGATGTCCACGCACACCACTTTCTGCCCGTCGTAGGTGCACTCCGAATGCGGCTTGGTCACCAGGATCGAGAAACCAAAGCCTTGTCCGACCATGCCGCGCACCATCTCGATCGATGGCGAGCTGAAGGCAATGCGCGGGGTCAGGTCCAGCTCTTCGAACAGGCTGACGAAATAGGTCCGGCTCGGTTGCACGTCCAAAAGAATCATCGGCTCCAGGTACAGGTCCCGCAATGAGACTTGTGCCTGCTGGGCAAAACGGTGATCGGCCGGCAGCAGCGCGTAAGGTCGTTGCGCCGGCATCAAGGGTTCGGTTGCGATGGTGCCGTCGAGATCGTGCTCATAGAGGATCGCCAGGTCGAAGGCGCCGGAGGTCAGGCCCTGCACCAGTTCCTGCTGCTCGCCGTCGCGGATGCGGATTTCCACTCCCGGGTACAACGCCGAAAACCCGGCGATCAATTGCGGCAGGTACAGCGGCGCGACGGTTTCGAAGCAGCCGATATCGATCTGCCCGGACACCACATCGTTGTCGGCCAGGGCATTCTGCTCGAACTCCTTGGCCATGCGCAGCAGTTCCTGGGCCTTGCGGTAGAAGCGTGCACCGCTGGGGGTCAATGACACGCCCTGTGCATGGTGACGAATCAGCAGTTGTACGCCGAAGCTGTCTTCCAGCCCTTTGATGGCCGTGGAGATCGAAGGCTGGGCGATGTACAGCTTGCGCGAGGCCTCGGCGACGCTGCCGCACTCGACGGTGGTGATGAAGTATTTCAGTTGACGCAGATTGTAGGCAGCCACAGCAAACCTCGGGGGAGAACGAATCAGGCATCCAGGCAATTTGCGCGCCACCCCTATCCGCTCGGGTAGCGATTTGTTGTGGTTGAACAATAACCACATGCTGCGCCAGAAGGGAGATTGGCTACGTAGTTTTTTCTTGGCCTGCGAACACATTTTTACTGGTTTTCCACCGCTCGGGCCTGAGCGACTATCCAATACACAAGAATGTCCTCTGGAGCATCCGAACGTGTTCGAGCTTGAGTATTGGCAACGCAAAGCCGCTTCCCTGCGGTTTCCCGATCAGGCCGTGATCGATGGCCAGCGCCGAGCGGCGCAATCGGGGCAGACTTTCGCCGCTATCAACCCCGCCACCGGGCAATGCCTGGCCAATGTCGCGGCCTGTGGCGAGGACGATGTGAACGCAGCGGTGCGTAATGCGCGGCAAGTGTTTGAAGCCGGCACCTGGTCGGCACGTTCGCCGACTGAACGTAAACAAGTGCTGTTGCGCCTGGCCGACTTGATCCTCGAAAACCGTGAAGAACTGGCGCTGCTCGATTCGCTGAACATGGGCAAGCCCGTCACGGACGCCTACAACATCGATGTGCCGGGTGCCGCCGGGGTGTTGCGCTGGTACGCCGAGAGCCTCGACAAACTCTACGACCAGGTCGCACCGAGTGCGCAGAACGTGCTGGCGACCATCACCCGCGAAGCCCTCGGCGTGGTGGCTGCGGTGGTGCCGTGGAATTTTCCGCTGGACATGGCCGCGTGGAAACTCGCCCCGGCCCTGGCCGCGGGTAACTCGGTGATTCTCAAGCCGGCGGAGCAGTCGCCGTTTTCGGCTTTGCGTCTGGCGGAGCTGGCGCTTGAGGCCGGTGTGCCAGCGGGTGTGTTGAACGTGCTGCCGGGTTTGGGCGAGCAGACCGGCAAGGCCCTTGGCCTGCACCCGGACGTCGATTGCCTGGTGTTCACCGGCTCCACTGAGGTCGGCAAATATTTCATGCAGTACTCGGCCCAGTCGAACCTGAAACAGGTGTGGCTGGAGTGCGGCGGCAAGAGCGCGAACCTGGTGTTCGCCGATTGCCAGGACCTGGATCTGGCAGCGGAAAAAGCCGCGTTCGGCATCTTTTTCAATCAGGGCGAAGTCTGCTCGGCCAACTCGCGATTGCTGGTGCAGCGCTCGATTCATGACGCGTTCGTCGAACGTCTCAAGGCCCAGGCCGAACGCTGGTTGCCGGGCGATCCGCTGGATCCGTCGAGCGCTGCCGGTGCCATCGTCGACAGCCGTCAGACCGCGCGCATCATGAAGTTCATCCAGCAGGCCGAGCAGCAAGGTGCGACCAGGATCTGTGGCGGTCGGCAGTCGATCTTCAACGGCTCCGACAATTTCATCCAGCCGACGATCTTTACCGGCGTGACGCCGGACATGCCGCTGTTTCGCGACGAAGTATTCGGCCCGGTTCTGGCGGTCACGGCGTTTGATGACGAGGCCCATGCGTTGCACTTGGCCAACGACAGCGTCTACGGTCTGGCGGCTTCGCTGTGGACCGACGACCTCAACCGCGCCCACCGCGTGGCGCGACAATTGCGAGCGGGCACGGTGTCGGTCAACAGCGTCGATGCACTGGACGTGACCGTTCCTTTTGGCGGCGGCAAGCAGTCCGGTTTCGGCCGTGACCTGTCCCTGCATTCATTCGATAAATACACCCAGTTGAAGACCACCTGGTTTCAATTGCGCTGATAACAAAACGGAGAACAGGCGATGACCACACCACGTGAAACCCGCGACTACCAGGCCGCCGACGCTGCGCACCACATCCATGCGTTCGTCGATCAGAAAGCCCTCAACGACGAGGGGCCAAGGGTGATGGTCCGTGGCGAGCGCCTGCACCTGTGGGACAACGATGGCCGCCGTTACCTCGATGGCATGTCCGGGCTGTGGTGCACCAACCTCGGTTACGGGCGCAAGGACTTGGCGGCTGCGGCGAGCCAGCAACTGGAACAGCTGCCGTACTACAACATGTTTTTCCACACCACCCACCCGCAGGTGATCGAGCTGTCCGAGCTGCTGTTCAGCCTGCTGCCGGGTCACTACAGCCACGCGATCTACACCAACTCCGGCTCCGAGGCCAACGAGGTGTTGATCCGCACGGTACGGCGTTACTGGCAGGTGCTTGGCAAGCCCGAGAAGAAGATCATGATCGGCCGCTGGAACGGTTACCACGGTTCGACCCTGGCCGCGACGGCGCTGGGCGGCATGAAATTCATGCACGAAATGGGCGGCATGATTCCGGACATCGAGCACATCGACGAGCCGTACTTCTTCGCTCACGAGGGCAACCTGACACCAGCCGAATTCGGTCTGCGCGCGGCCCGGCAACTGGAAGCGAAGATTCTCGAACTGGGTGCGGACAAGGTCGCAGGCTTCATCGCCGAACCCTTCCAGGGCGCTGGCGGGATGATCTTCCCGCCGGAAAGCTACTGGCCGGAAATCCAGCGCATTTGCCGCAAGTACGATGTGCTGCTGTGCGCCGATGAGGTTATCGGCGGCTTCGGTCGTACCGGCGAATGGTTCGCCCACGAGTACTTCGGTTTCGAGCCGGACACCCTGTCCATCGCCAAGGGCCTGACCTCGGGTTACATTCCCATGGGCGGCTTGATCCTGTCGAAGAAAATGGCCTCGGTGCTGGTAGAGCAGGGCGGCGTGTTCGCCCACGGCCTGACCTATTCCGGGCACCCGGTGGCGGCGGCGGTGGCGATTGCCAACCTCAAGGCCCTGCGCGATGAAGGCGTGGTGACGCGGGTCAAGGACGACATCGGCCCGTACCTGCAACAGTGCCTGCGCGAAGTGTTCGGCAAGCACCCGTTGGTGGGCGATATCCAGGGCACCGGCATGGTCGCGGCGCTGCAACTGGCCGAAGACAAATCCACTCGCAAGCGCTTCGCCAATGAGAACGACATCGCCTGGCGTTGCCGTACGATTGGCTTTGAGGAGGGAGTGATCATTCGTTCGACCTTGGGCCGGATGATCATGGCGCCGGCGTTGATTGCCAGCCGTGAAGAGATTGACGAACTGATCGCCAAGACCTTGAAAGCGGTGGATCGTACGGCGCAGGAATACGGTCGGCTCTGATCGTGTAGCGTTCTCTCGGGCCTCATCGCGGGCAAGCCCGCTCCCACAGTATCTCTGTTGTTCACAAATATTGTGTTCAGAGAAAATCCCTGTGGGAGCGGGCTTGCCCGCGATAGCTATTGCACATTCAACACATTTCCCAGGTCTTGCACCCACCCCGTGCATCCCCGCATGCAGCGCCCTTTAGCGGTGCGCGCTAACCAGTTTTTTCATCACTCGCATCCACAAATTTCCTCATTTTCCTAATCCCGCCCTTGGGCCAACATCGATCTCGCCAGCCCGCCGAATGCTGCCCGCTGAAGGGTCCCTCAGAGACCACAGGTTGCAGCCGATTCAGGGCTCGCCGTACTGCCCATGACAAAACTAAATCAACAGCTTTGGGAGTGCTCCATGATCAAGTCCTTGCTTACCCGTGTTGTCCATCCACTGGCGGTCACCGCCATCGCCGCGACGGTCGCCACCAGTGCCCAGGCCGGCACTCTGTCCATCGGCCACACCACCTGGGTCGGCTACGGCACCCTGTACCTGGCCCGGGACCTGGGCTACTTCAAGGAAAACGGTTTGACCGTCGAATTGCCGGTGGTCGAAGAGGCGGCGATGTACATGGCCGCACAAGCTTCCGGTGAGTTGTCCGGCTCGGCGTCGACCATCGACGAGGTGCTCAAGTACCGTCCGCAATTCTGCTTCAAGGCTGTGGCCGCACTGGACGACAGCCATGGTGGCGACGGTGTGCTGGTAGGCAAGGACGTCAAGAGCCTACAGGAGCTCAAAGGCCAGGCCGTGGCGGTGAACGAAGGTTCGACCTCGCAGTTCTGGTTGTCGTATCTGCTGAAAAAGAACGGCATGAAAATGAGCGACATCACCGTGCAGAACATGACGGCTGACGATGCCGCTACCGCGTTCATCGCCGGTCGCGTACCCGCTGCCGTGACCTGGGAACCGCACCTGTCGATGGTGCGCGACAAGCAGCAGGGCAAGGTGCTGATCGACAGCAGCAGCACACCGGGGGTGATCGTCGACGTGGTGGCACTGAACTGCACCGTCATCGAAAAGCAGCCGGAAGACGTCAAGGCACTGGTGGCCGGTTTGTACAAAGCCGTGCAGTACACCAAGGATCATCCGCAGGAAGCCTACAAAATCATGGCCAAGGGTGTCGGCGGCTACCTGGCCGATCCGAAGGAAATGGAAGCGGCCGCCCAGGGCGTGCGCTTCTACGATCAGGCCATGAGCGAGAAACTGCTGGGTTCGCCGGGCAAGCCGGGTGACAGCGCACCGCTGATCAAACTGGCCAACGAGACCGCCAGCGAGCTGCAAGGCAAGCCCTACAACGTCAGCAATGACGACCTGATCGACAACCGTTTCGTCACCCCGCTCTAGGAGGCTGCATGTTCAAGCGCAATTCGTGGCTGAGCCGCTGCATCACGCCCAAGACCGGGTTGCCGGTCTCGGTGATCTGGAGCGCGAGTGGTCTGGCCTGGGTGCTGTTGGTCGGCCTGTGGGCAGGGTTGTCCTACGGCGGTGTGGTGCCGGGCATGTTCCTGCCGACGCCGGGCGCGGTGGTCGAGGCCGCTGTGCGCCTGGGTCGCGACGGCACCCTCGGCCAGCATGTGTGGGCCAGCGTCGAAGTGGTGATGGTCGGCTTCATCGTGTCGTCCCTGGTGGCGGTGCCGCTGGGGCTGTTGATGGGCAGCTTCCGCATCGTCCAGGCGTTCCTGGAGCCGATGGTCAACTTCATTCGCTACCTGCCGGTGACGTCGTTCGTACCGCTGTTCATCCTGTGGATCGGCATCGGTCTGGAGCAGCGGGTCTCGGTGATCATTTTCGGCGTGTTCTTCCAGCAACTGGTGATGATCGCGGACGTGTCCAAAGGCATCTCCAAGGACCTGATCAACGCCTCCTATACCCTCGGTTCGAACCGTCGTGACGCAGTGCTGCATGTGATCGCCCCGGCTTCCTTGCCAGGCGTGCTCGACACCCTGCGGGTGACCATGGGCTGGGCCTGGACTTACCTGGTGGTGGCCGAACTGGTCGCCGCTTCCAGTGGCCTGGGTTACCTGAGCCTCAAGGCCATGCGCGGCTTCCAGGTGGATGTGATTTTCCTCGCCATCGCGATCATCGGCCTGCTGGGCCTGGTCACCGATCAACTGTTCCGCTTCCTTCGTCTGAGGATTACCGCATGGGCTCAGTAACCGCCGCCACTCATCGTTTTGTCGCCCCTCAGGCTGCCCCGGTGAACGCGCCCCGGCTGCAGGTGGACAAGGTCAGCCTGCGTTACAAGAAGCCGGATGGCGGGACCTTTACCGCGTTGGAAGAAGTGTCGTTTGAGGTGCCGGACCAGCAATTTGCCGTACTGGTAGGGCCGTCGGGTTGCGGCAAATCGAGTCTGCTGTACCTCACCGCCGGCCTGGCCGAACCGACGTCGGGGGAGATCTACGTCGGCGGCCAACAGGTGGAGGGCCCCGGCGCGGATCGAGGCATGGTGTTCCAGAGCTACACGCTGTTCCCGTGGCTGACCGTGCGGCAGAACGTCGAGTTCGGCCTCAAGCGGCGCGGCATGCCGGCGGCGCAGCGCAAGGATATCGTCGACTACTACGTCAATGAAGTGGGCCTGAGCGGCTTTGCCGACAACTACGCCAAGCAGTTGTCCGGCGGGATGATGCAGCGCGTCGCCATCGCCCGCGCGCTGGCCAACGACCCGCAGATCCTGCTGATGGACGAACCCTTTGGCGCCCTCGACAGCCAGACGCGCCTGCAAATGCAGCAGTTGTTGCTGCGGGTGTGGGGCAACAGCAAGAAGACCGTGTTGTTCGTGACCCACGACATCGACGAGGCGATTCTGCTCGGCGACCGGGTCTACGTCATGGGCGCAAGGCCAGGGCGGATCAAGCAGATCCTCGATGTGCCGATCGAGCGTCCGCGCAACCTGGACATGGTCATGGAGCGCTCATTCATCGAGATGAAGCGCGAGATCTTCGGGCTGCTGCATGATGATCTGGAAGAGGTGCATTAAGCCTGATCTGGAGCCACGCGCCATCCCTGTGGGAGCGGGCTTGCCCGCGATAGCGGAGTGTCAGTCAACAATAATGTTGAATGTGATGGCCCCATCGCGGGCAAGCCCGCTCCCACAGGGACTGCATCTGACTTCGGTTGGTATTAAGGCGCAACCGGCAACAGGAACCGCGCAATCACCGGCAGGTGATCGGAGATGCGCAACGTATCGTCCTGCCGCACCGTCGCCTCCACCCGTTTGATCCGCGGACTGTAGAACAGGTAGTCGACAGTCCGGTCCGGGCCGTTCAGCCCGGGATCGTTCGGGTAGTGGGTCAGCCAGCGCTCGCGGTCGATCCCGCTGGCTTCGTTGTTGGTCGGGATCATCGGGTACTTGTCCCATAGCAGGTGCAACGGGCTGTCGGCGGAGTAGGGCGCGCGTTGCGCATCGGACAGGCGTCGATACTGACCCAGCGGCAACAGGTTGAAATCCCCGCCGATCAACCACGGCGTGCCACGGCTTTCGAGTTTATCGAGGGTCCTGGCCACGGCGTTCACCTGGTTTTGCAAGGTGTTGTCGGCTTGTGTCGCACGTTCCAGATGGGTATTGAGCACCGCCATCTGCCCACCGTCACTCAACGGCAAGTAGCTCACCAGCAAGGCGTTTCTGGGTTTGAATTGGCGGCTGAGCGGATTACCCGAGACGACGGGCAGTTGCAGGCGTTGGGCATGTTCGATCCGGTAACGGCTCAGGGTTGCCAGTTGCCGGCCGACGCTGCCGAAGATATGCGGGTCCGGGATGAAATCAGCCTTCCAGTCGAAGGCGCTGACACTGCATGGGTACAAATCGGCGAGCCGTTCCTGCAGCAGTTTGAACTGGTGCTGGTAATCGCTGGCCTTGGCGCCGTCGTCCAGCTCCTGCAACAGCACGACATCCGGTTGTTCGTCGCGAATCACCCGCGCCACTTCGTCGAGGCTGAAGGCCATGTCTTCCGTTGTGGGGCGTTCGTCGGTACCGGCGGCCAGGTCATTCCAGAACACGTAACGCTTGCCGGCCAGGTACTGGACGTTCCAGGTCATCACTTTCAGTGCCTGCCCGGGGACCAGGGTGGGGGCCTGGGCACTGCAACTGACGGGCAACTCTTCTTTGGCGTCGGGGCGCCAGGTCAGGCTGTAGGTCATCACGGCGACCAGGCCGATCACGATCAGCAGGCCCAGCAGGGTGTGGCGCAGTAGACGGGTCATGGCTCAGCTTATTGGCGTTGCAAAATTGTTCCCGAGCATACCCGAGAGCGATGGGCGCGCCCAAGGTCAGAGCGAGCTGTCATTGCTCTCAGGCAACGGATTGATCAGCATGAACAAACGGAACAGCACCACGCTGGTAAACAGCTGCAGGAAACTGTGGGCGCTGTCGATCAGCAGCGAGATCACCGGGTTCTGCGGTTCGGGGTACACCGCCAGGGTCGCCCCCTTGAGCAGCCACAGCGGCCCCATCACACACAGAATGCACAGCAGGATGCGCAGGAAGTGACCTTGGGTCATGCGCAGGCTTTCCTTCATGGCCGCCAGCGGCGCCATGCCGCGCAACACCAGCAGGTATTCGCCAAACGCCAGGGTCACCATCAGATAGATACCCGGCAGGAAATACAGCGACAGGCCCAGCAGAATCAGCACGGTATTGAGCGCCGTCAGCAGGGCGAAACGCGGCCACAGGCTCGCCGCCATCGCCAGCAGGTCGCGGTTGCGCGGTGATTCACCCCGGCTGCGGGCGTCGAGAAACAGAATCAGCGCGGCGGTGTACAGCGGGTACACCAGCAAGCCGACAATCACGCTGATGCCGGGGAAGCTGTCCGGCTCCGTGGAGTGGTCGACCACTTGTTGCAGCAGCGCCTCAAAAATGACTAGCGGCAGGCACAGCTGCACGATCTGGCCCAGATTGCGCTTGAAGAAATACAGAGAGTCACGCAGCACTTCTAACGGATTCATCGTTGGTATCGCAGGTTGAAAGCAGTGGTCCACTTTAACCGATCAAGTGCCGGGAGACGCAAACGTAAACGTTCAGTAAAGGTCATTGAAACAGTTTGTTTCAGCCTCCATTAAGGTCGGGCACCTTATCCTCATTGGATAAAGGCAACGATTTTCCCGGCAATCTACGAGGTCGCCATGAACAGCGAAGAACAAACCCTGATCGATGGACTGTTTTCCCGGCTGCAACAGGCCGAAACGGACTCAGCCCCGCGCGACGCCCAGGCCGAGGCGCGGATCAAGGAACACCTGACGCGCCAGCCTGTGGCAGGATATTTCATGACCCAGGCGATTCTGGTGCAAGAGGCAGCAATCAAGAGCCTCGATGAGCAGAACCAGCAACTGACCCGGCAAGTCCAGCAATTGCAGGCCGAACTGCAACAGGCCAAGGCCCAGGCGACCCCGGCTCCAGCGTCGAGCAGCGGTGGCTTTTTGTCGAGTATCTTTGGCGGCGCTTCCCGTGATCCACAACCGGCACCGACCCAGAGTTCGGCGCCATCGAGCGGTGGCTGGCGTGAGCCGGGGCGCTCGTCGTTCGGTTCGCAAGCGCCACAGCAGAACTTCGGTGCCCCGCAACAGAACTTTCCACAACAGGGCTATGCCCCGCAGCAGCAAGCACCGGCAGCGGCCGGCAGCAGTTTCCTCGGTGGTGCGCTGAAAACCGCCGCTGGCGTGGCGGGTGGCGTGATGCTGGCACAAGGCATCAGCAGCCTGTTCCATCACAATCAGCAACCGGAAGTCGTCGAAGTCATCAAGGAAGAGCCGGCCCAGGTCAACGACCAGGGCAACAATGGCTGGGGCGATGACCAGCGCATGGCCGGTAACGACTCCTACAGTAACGATCAGGGCAGCTTCAGCGACGCTGACTACAGCGATGACTCGCTCTTTGGCGGCGACGACGATTCCTTCGTCTGACACCCAGTAGCGAGGGAGCTTGCTCCCTCGCCACATAGCCGATTATTCGCGGAACCATCCTCTGGGCTGGCATACTGGGCGACCTTTCGGGCCTGGTGCCTGATTCAGCCTTGAGGAAAGCCGGTGAAAAAAATCGCAGTGTTCGCCGATGTCCAGAACCTCTACTACACCGTGCGTCAGGCTTATGGTTGCCACTTCAACTATGCCGCGCTGTGGGCTGACATCAGCCAGCAGGGCGAGATCGTCGAAGCCTATGCCTACGCCATCGACCGTGGCGACAGCAAACAGCAGCAGTTCCAGCAGATCCTGCGTAACCTCGGTTTCACCGTGAAACTCAAGCCGTTCATCCAGCGCAGCGATGGTTCGGCCAAGGGTGACTGGGACGTGGGCATCACGCTCGACATCATGGATGCCGCCGATCATGTCGATGAAATTGTCCTGGCCTCTGGCGATGGCGATTTCGACATGCTGCTCGAACGCATCATCAGCAAGCATGGCGTGCAAGCCGTGGCCTACGGCGTGCCGGGCCTGACGGCCAACTCGCTGATCCGCGCCGCCAGCCGCTACGTGCCGATCGAAGGCGCGTTGCTGCTCAAGAATTGATTTTTACGGAGTTGAACCAGGTTTGGAACGCATCGCAGTCATCGACTTTGAAACCACCGGGATCTCCCCGAGCAGCAGCTGCCGGGCCACGGAAATTGCCGTGGTGATCCTTGAACAGGGGCGCATCGTCGAGCGTTACCAAAGCCTGATGAATGCCGGCGTGCGCGTCCCGGCTTTCATCGAGCAGCTCACCGGCATCAGCAACGCCATGCTGCGCACCGCGCCGTCGGCGGAGCAGGTGATGAACGAAGTGAATGAGTTCGTCGGCACCACACCCTTGCTCGCGCATAACGCCGCGTTCGACCAGAAGTTCTGGGACTTCGAACTCGGGCGAATCAAGCGCACCCGCTTGCAGAACTTTGCCTGCTCGCTGCTGTTGGCCCGCCGCCTGATGCCCGCCGCGCCGAACCACAAACTCGGCACCCTCACCACCTTTGCCAACCTGCCGCACACCGGCAAGGCTCACCGGGCCATGGCCGATGCCGAGATGGCGGCCAACCTGACGGCACACCTGGAGGAAGAGTTGCTCCAGAAGCATGGCCTGCGCGAGCTGTCCCATGACTTGCTGTGCAAGTTGCAGAAGGTGCCGGCGGCGAAGGTGAGTGAGCATCTCAAGCGCTATCGCTGATCCCGAACTCACCACAATTCCCCTGTAGGAGCGAGCCTGCTCGCGACGGGGTGTCAGGTTTCCCGCGTTATCGTTGGCGACCATCGCGAGCAGGCTCGCTCCTACAGGTTCCGCGTTCGATCAAAGCTTGCCGTTGCCCTCGATATGCCCCAACGGCACCCGCTTCTCTATCGCACTGGACAACACGATCGACGTCTTGCTGAACCCGAACGTGGCGATCCGGTTGATCAGTTCTTCCAGCTCCGGCATCGAACCCACCGCGGCTTGCATGATCACGCACGGATCGCCGGTCACCCGATGGCATTCGGTCAATTGCGGGATTTTGATCAGGTCGTCGTAGGCCTTCTGGTTGCCGTGCTGGTTCAGGCGCAGTTCGATCACGCACTGGATCGGCAGGCCCAGCTTGGCCATGTCGACCTTCGCCTGATAGCCGGTGATCACGCCGCTGGCTTCGAGCTTGGCCACGCGCTCGGCCACGGCGGGGGCTGACAGGTTGACCTTGCGCGCCAGGTCCGCGTAGGACGCGCGACCGTTTTCCAGGAGGGCGCTGAGCAGCATGCGGTCGTATTTGTCCATGGGGCGACTCCTGAAAATGCTCGACTTTCGAAAACACGGTTTATAGCGCTGAACTCCGTGTTTTGAAAAGTGTACTGGCGCTTTAAACAGGTTTTGTAACTTATTTTCCGTCGCCAGCCTTTCTAGAATAGCCGTTCACTTGTCCTTGCCTGTGAGCTGCCCCCCATGTCCGGCCTTCGTCGCTTTCCCTTACCTTTGATCGCTGCCTTTTTCGCCTTGTACGTGATTTGGGGCTCGACTTACCTGGTGATCCGTATCGGTGTGGAATATTGGCCACCGCTGCTGCTCGCCGGCATCCGCTTCGTCATTGCCGGGACCTTGATGTACGCCTTCCTGCGCTGGCGCGGGGCGCCGGCACCGACCTGGGCACAGTGGAAAGCCGCCGGGATCATTGGCGTGTTGCTGCTCGCCTGTGGCAATGGCGCGGTCAGTGTCGCCGAGCACACCGGGGTGGCTTCTGGTGTCGCCGCATTGGCGGTAGCGACGGTGCCGCTGTTTACCCTGCTCTGCGGGTATTTCTGGGGCGCACGTAATACCCGTCTGGAGTGGGCCGGGATTGTGCTCGGGCTGATCGGCATTGCCATGCTCAACCTGGGTTCCAACCTGCAATCGAGTCCATTGGGGGCGGCGTTGCTGATCTTTGCGGCGGCGACCTGGGCGTTCGGCTCGGTATGGAGCAAACACTTGCCATTGCCACAAGGGGCAATGGCAAGTGCCGTGGAAATGCTGGTAGGTGGTGTAGTGCTGCTGATCGCCAGCGCGGTCAGCGGTGAACACCTGGAAAAGGTCCCGCCCATCGAAGGCTGGGCAGTCCTGGCGTACTTGACGGTGTTCGGCTCGATCATCGCCTTCAACGCCTACATGTACCTGTTGAAACACGTGCGCCCGGCGGCGGCTACCAGTTATGCCTACGTCAATCCTGCAGTGGCGGTGTTGTTGGGGATCGTGTTTGTCGGCGAGACCATCGGCATCGAAGAAGCACTGGCGATGGCTGTGATCATCAGCGCCGTGGTGCTGATCGGATTGCCGCAGTGGCGTCGGGCGCCGGTTAAGCCTGTGGTGACGGTGGTGCCGACAGAATCCCGGGTGAATTAGGGTAAACTGCGCGGCATTGCATCCTGTTTTGCACACTTGTTTTGAACAACCCGCGCTGAATTTTCCTACGGTACTCCCATGACTTTCGCCACCCTTGGCCTGATCGAACCCTTGCTGCGCTCCCTCGAGACGCTCGGCTACCAGACTCCGACGCCGGTTCAGGCGCAAGCCATTCCGGCGGTGCTGGCCGGTCGCGACCTGATGGCCGCCGCCCAGACCGGCACCGGCAAGACTGCCGGTTTCGCCCTGCCGCTGTTGCAACTGCTGGCCATGGAAGGGCCGAAAGTCACCGCCAACTCGGTCCGCGCGCTGATCCTGGTACCGACCCGCGAACTGGCTGAGCAAGTTCACGAGGCCGTGCGCCAGTACGCCGAAAATCTGCCGCTGCGTACTTACGCGGTGTATGGCGGCGTCAGCATCAACCCGCAAATGATGAAGCTGCGCAGCGGTGTCGATCTGCTGGTGGCAACCCCGGGCCGCTTGCTCGACCTGTTCCGCCAGAACGCGCTGAAGTTCAATCAGCTGCAAACCCTGGTACTGGACGAAGCCGACCGCATGCTCGACCTGGGCTTTTCCGAGGAACTGGCGAACATTTACCGCGCGCTGCCGAAGAAGCGTCAGACGCTGCTGTTCTCCGCGACCTTCTCCGATGACATCCGCCTGCTGGCCGGGCAGATGCTCAACGACCCGCTGAGCATCGAAGTCAGCCCGCGCAACGTGGCGGCCAATACGGTCAAGCAATGGATCGTGACGGTGGACAAAAAGCGCAAGCCGGAACTGTTCGTGCACCTGATGCGCAAGGGCAAGTGGAAGCAGGTTCTGGTGTTCGCCAAGACCCGCAACGGCGTGGACGCGCTGGTGGAAAAACTCCAGGGGCTGGGCATCAACGCCGACGGCATCCACGGCGACAAGCCCCAGGCGACTCGCCAGCGCGCGCTCGACCGCTTCAAGGCGAGTGAAGTGCAGATTCTGGTCGCTACCGACGTGGCGGCCCGTGGCCTGGACATCGAAGACCTGCCGCTGGTGGTCAACTTCGACTTGCCGATCGTCGCCGAGGATTACATCCACCGCATCGGTCGTACCGGCCGCGCGGGCTCGACCGGCGAGGCGATTTCCCTGGTGTGCGCCGATGAAGTGAATCTGCTGTCGGCGATCGAGATGCTGACTCGCCAGACCTTGAAGCGGCAGAACGAGCCGGACTTCGAGCCGGAGCACCGCGTACCGGACACCGATGCCAGTGGCCAGGTCGTCAAGAAGCCGAAGAAACCGAAGAAGCCCAAGGCTTCCGGTGGTGGCGGTGGCAAACGCAATCTTGGCAAGTGGGTGGATAGCGGAGAGGTTGCGCCGGCGGAGCCTTCCATCAAGCCGGTGCGCAAGGTGCCGGTGTTCAATACCGGGCCGCGTAAGCGCAAGCCTTGATTACACGCAGCGCCTGTTAGGCCGCCTTCGCGAGCAAGCCCGCTCCCACAGGGGATTTGTGCACGACACAGATCCAGTGTGGGAGCGGGCTTGCTCGCGAAGGGCGCGCCTCGGTCTTCAGCCCTTGCGCCGCAACCACTCCACCATCCCCAACCCAGCCGCTCGCCCACTGGAAAAACACGCGGTCAGCAGATAGCCGCCCGTCGGTGCTTCCCAATCAAGCATTTCCCCGGCGCAAAACACGCCCGGCATTTGCTTGAGCATCAATCGCTCATCCATCGCCTCGAACAACACACCGCCCGCGCTGCTGATGGCCTCGTCCAGTGGACGGGTTTTCACCAGTGTCAGTGGCAATGCCTTGATCGCCTTGGCCAGCAAGGCCATATCGGCAAAGCACTCGACGCTGGTCAGTTCACGCAAAAGCGCCGCTTTTACCCCATCGATGCCCAACTGACTGTGCAGATGCTTGGCCATCGAGCGTGAACCTCGTGGTTTGCTCAACGCCGCCAGCACTTTATCCACAGGCCGGCCGGGCAGCAGGTCCAGATGAATCGTCGCCGTACCGTGCTGGTTGATCGCTTCGCGAATGGGCGCCGACAGGGCGTAGATCAAACTGCCTTCGATCCCGGTGGCAGTGATCACACATTCGCCGAGCCGGGGCACATCATCATTGAGACCGATGGCGATATTTTTCAGCGGCGCGCCGGCGAATTTGCTGACCATCAATTCGCTCCAGGCCTGCACCTCGAAGCCGCAATTGCTCGGTTGCAACGGCGCCAGTCCTACGTCGTGCTGCTCCAGTGCCAGCGTCCAGGCGCCGTCCGAACCCAGCCGTGACCAACTGCCGCCACCGAGGGCGAGCAGGGTGGCATCGGCTTGCACGGTTTTTTCGCCTTCCGGGCTGTCGATGCGCAAACCGCCATGCTCGTTCCAGCCGAGCCAGCGATGGCGGGTGTGGATAACTACACCGCTGTCGCGCAGGCGCTTGAGCCAGGCGCGCAGCAGCGGTGCGGCTTTCATGTCGGTGGGGAATACCCGGCCGGAACTGCCGACGAAGGTCTCGATGCCCAGCTCGTGAATCCACTGGCACAGCGCTTCGGCGCCGAAGCTGCGCAGCAGCGGGGCGATTTGCGGGGCGCGTTCGGCGTAGCGCGAGAGAAATGCCGGGTAGGATTCGGAGTGAGTGATGTTCATGCCGCCGACGCCGGCCAGGAGGAATTTTCGTCCCACCGAAGGCATGCCGTCGTACAGGTCGACCTTGATCCCGGCCTGGCTCAGCACTTCAGCTGCCATCAAACCGGCAGGACCGCCGCCGATGATGGCGACGTGAGGGGGGAGGGAAGTGGTGGGCTGAGTCATGGTAAAAGCTGCGGTGTGGCGGAGTAGCCGCGCATTCTAGCAGTACACGATAACTGTGGGAGCGGGCTTGCCCGCGATAGCGGACTGTCAGTCAACAAAGATGTTGATGTGCCGGCCTCATCGCGGGCAAGCCCGCTCCCACAGGGTTCGGTGGTGTTTGCCAGTGCTGGTTAAAAAACAACCACCGCTCTGTAGCCTATACGCCGTGTGGGCTGCAGACCCTTTCACTCAGGTTATCCACAGGCAGCTCCACAGGCATTGTGGGTAAAGCATCCACAACTCAGTGACAACCTGATGACTGCCAGACGCGCTGCGCGCTGTGATGGAGGATGCCGTGGCGGCGGGCCAGGGCCTGGCGGTCCTTGCTGTAGCCGCCGCCGATCACCCCGACCACCGGGATGTCGCGGCCCAGGCAATGGCGCATCACGCTTTCATCGCGGGCGGCCACGCCTTCGTCTGTCAGCTTCAGATAACCAAGGGCGTCGTCCTTATGCACATCGACCCCGGCGTCATACAGCACCAGATCCGGTTGGTAGAGCGGCAGCAGGTAGTTGAGCGCATCGTCCACCACCTTCAGGTAGTCGGCATCGCCCATGCCGTTGGGCAGCGGAATGTCCCAGTCACTTTCGGCTTTGCGTGCAGGAAAGTTCTTTTCGCAATGCAGGGAAACGGTCACCGCTTCCGGGGTGTTGTGCAGGATTCGTGCGGTCCCGTCGCCTTGATGCACGTCGCAATCGAAGATCAGCACCCGGTTCACCCGACCACTTTCCAGCAGGTAGTGACTGATCACCGCCAGGTCATTGAAGATGCAGAACCCGGCCGGGTAGTCGTAGTGCGCATGATGGGTGCCGCCCGCCAGGTGACAGGCCAGGCCATGCTCCAGCGCCTGCTCGGCCGCCAGCAGTGAGCCGCCGACTGCCCGCACCGTGCGCCGGGCCAGGGCTTCGCTCCAGGGCAGGCCGAGGCGGCGCTGGTCTTCGCGGGACAATTCGCCACTCATGTAGCGTTCGATATACGAAGGGTCATGGGCGAGGGCGAGAATGTCTGCCGGACACAGATCCGGGCGCAGCAGGTCGGCGTCGCGGGTCAGGCCGCTGTCCACCAGGTGATCGCGCAGCAGGCGGAATTTGTCCATGGGGAAGCGGTGATCCGCCGGAAACTCGGGACTGTAGTCTTCGTGATAAATCAGCGGCAGTGGCATGGTCATTTCATGTAGGAATGAGAGAAGGATCCTACCAGCGTTGTAGACTGGCGACATTGAAATGGAGGGGCGGGGCACGATGGAGCCAATACTGGAGCTTGAAAGCGCTCGGCTGCTGTTGCGCCAGTGGCGCGATGAAGATCTGGCGGACTTTGCGGCGATGTGTGCCGATCCGCAGGTGATGCGCTATTTTCCAGGCACTTTGAGTCGGCTGGAAAGCGCGTCATTGATCGGGCGAATCCGTGGGCATTTCGCCGAGCATGGTTATGGGCTCTGGGCCTTGCAGCGAAAGGACTCTGGCCAGTTCATCGGGTTTACCGGGCTCAATGTGGTCGGATTCGACGCGCCATTCACCCCCGCAACGGAAATCGGCTGGCGTCTGGCCCGCGAGCATTGGGGCCTCGGTTACGCCAGTGAAGCGGCGTGGACCGCTCTGCGCTGCGGGTTCGACCGACTGCCGCTGAAAGAGGTGGTGGCCTTCACGACGCAAACCAATCTGCCGTCAGAAAAAGTCATGCAGGCCATCGGCATGCACCATGACCCGGCGGATGACTTCGAACACCCGCGACTCGAAGCCGATCATCCATTGCGTCGGCACGTTCTGTATCGCATCAGTCGCGAACAATGGCTGCAAACCTTGCATGGATAAGCTGGCACGGACGTTTACAATGGCCCCATGCTGGCCCGGGCCGGAAACTGAATCGACCGTTGCAGCCAAGACTGCGCGGCAATGTTTTGCGTGAGGAGAGTCTGAATGAGCCAAGTGTTGGAAGATCTGGTCGACTTGCTGACCCTGGAACCGATCGAGGAAAACCTGTTCCGCGGCCGTAGCCAGGACCTGGGTTTCCGTCAGCTGTTCGGTGGCCAGGTACTCGGCCAGTCGCTGTCGGCGGCAAGTCAGACCGTAGAAGAGGCGCGCCACGTGCATTCGATGCACGGCTATTTCCTGCGTCCGGGTGATGCCGGTTTGCCGGTGGTGTATCAGGTTGACCGGGTGCGTGACGGTGGCAGTTTCAGCACGCGCCGGGTGACGGCGATCCAGAAGGGTCACCCGATCTTCACGTGCAGTGCGTCGTTCCAGTACGACGAGGAAGGCTTTGAGCACCAGAGCGAAATGCCGGTTGTGGTTGGCCCGGAAAATCTGCCTTCGGAGCTGGAAATCACCCAGCAGCGCGCGCACCTGATTCCCGAGAAAATGCGCGAAAAGCTGTTGTGCCCCAAGCCGATCGAATTCCGCCCGGTGACTGAAAAAGATCCCTACAACCCGCTGCCGTGCGATCCGGTCAAGTACGTCTGGTTCCGCGCCGACGGAGCCTTGGCCGATTCGCCGGCGCTGCATAAATACCTGCTGGCCTATGCATCGGACTTCGGCCTGCTGGTCACCTCGATGCAGCCCCACGGCAAATCGGTCTGGCACAAGGACATGCAAGTCGCCAGCCTCGATCACGCACTGTGGTTCCACCAGAATCTGCGTGCCGATGACTGGCTGCTCTACGCGATGGACAGCCCGTGGGCTGGCAACTCCCGCGGATTCTCCCGAGGCAGTGTGTTCAATCGTGCCGGGCAACTGGTGGCCTCGGTCACTCAGGAAGGCTTGATCCGTCACCGCAAGGATTGGGCGTGAGCCTGGCCGACGTGCGTCACTGGGTGTTCGACATGGACGGCACCCTGACCGTGGCCGTGCACGACTTCGCAGCGATTCGCGTAGCCTTGGCGATTCCTGCCGAACACGACATCCTGACCCACCTCGCCGCACTGCCAGCCGATGAGGCCGCTGCCAAGCATGCGTGGTTGCTGGAGCACGAACGGGACCTGGCCCTCGGTTCGAAACCGGCGCCGGGCGCAGTGGAGTTGGTGCGCGAGCTGGCCGGGCGCGGTTATCGCCTGGGCATTCTCACGCGCAATGCCCGGGAGCTGGCGCATGTCACGCTGGAGGCCATTGGCCTGGCCGACTGCTTTGCGGTCGAGGACGTGCTGGGTCGTGATGAAGCACCGCCCAAGCCTCATCCGGGCGGGTTGCTGAAACTGGCCGAAGCGTGGAAGGTGCCGGCAAGCGAGATGGTGATGGTCGGTGATTACCGCTTTGATCTCGATTGCGGGCGGGCGGCGGGGGCACGCACGGTGCTGGTGAACCTGCCGGATAATCCGTGGCCGGAATTGACCGATTGGCATGCGGCGGATTGTGTCGAGTTGCGGCAGATGTTGTCGGCTTGATTGCCTCGTTGCCTGGTCAACCGCTTTCGCGAGCAGGCTCGCTCCCACATTTGATTTCTGGTGTTCACAAATGATGTGTTCACCGCAAAATCCTTGTGGGAGCGAGCCTGCTCGCGAAGGCGTCAGATCAGGCAGTGCAACACCTACTGCCCAAACAACGCCTTCTGCCCCTCCGGCGAGGTAAACATCCCGTCCCCGCTGTGCCCGACTCCGGGTACTTCAATCAGTTGCTGTTTCAACCCTTGCGGTTGCAGCCGCTTCAGGTAATCAAAGTAAAAACGCCCGCGCGCCAACCGATAAGGCCCTTGGGCCCTGGCCTCACAGCTTTTATCCAGCGCCGGATGATTCGGGTCGGTGTCCTGCTGGCCCAGTAGGTAAACGATGTCACGCTTAAGGTACTTTTCCTGCAGTTGTGTGGGCGTTTGTCCTTCGGCGTAGGCGGGCAAATCCGCTAGCCCATACTTCCAGCGATGGAATTGCGGGCAACCGGCGTGACTGAACGCCACGGGCCGGCGCTCATCGAAGTAGGCGTAGGACGACGGGTTGGCAATCACGTATCGAACCTGTACGCCAGCCGCCTCGAGGGCTGGCTGATCATGACCGATCACTGCATAGCGCTGAACCACCTGCGCGCCCCCGGAGTGCCCGGCGATGACAATTTGCTTCACGTCCGGAAACTGCTGGCGATCTCCCAGGCGGGCAATGATTTCGTCGAGCGCGGCGTAGGAACTCAGCCGAAACGGCGCCGTGGATTCGCCGCCGGCCATCCATTCATTGCCTTGCCAGCGCAAAACGGTGTCGGCCACCGGATGAACCGCAACATCGGTTTCATTGAGGAATTGTGGGGCGATCACCAGGGTCGTTGCGCTTTGCCCGGCCAGTTCGGCCGCGTGCTCACCGCTCTGCAGATAGGTTTGCGCGTTGCGCAAGCGACCGTGGAGGATGATCAGCACCCGTTCGATTTTTGCCGGGGCGGGGCTGATGCCCACCGCGATTTCACCTGATTTCAACAGCAGGCGCCCGGGACTGAGTTCCTTGACCTCATTCTCGGCGGCCTGGGACGTTGCGCAAGTAAACAGAACAACCAACAACCACTTCTTCATTTACAGATTTTTCGTCGCAAAGGTATCGCACTGGCTTACCTGGCCTTGGGCGAAACCGGTTTTGAACCAGCGCACTCGTTGCGCCGACGTGCCATGGGTGAACGAGTCCGGGACCACGCGGCCCTGACCCTGTTGCTGCAAACGATCGTCACCGATGGCGTTCGCTGCGTTCAGTGCTTCTTCGATGTCGCCCGGTTCCAGCCAGTTCAGGCGCTTCTGTGCATTGTTGGCCCAGACGCCGGCCAGGCAATCGGCTTGCAGTTCCTGACGAACCAGCAAACCGCCGTCGCCTTCCATCTGCCGGCCTTGTTGGCGGGCTGCCTGGATTTTTGCGGACACCCCAAGCAGGGTCTGCACATGGTGTCCGACTTCGTGAGCGATGACGTAGGCCTGGGCGAAGTCGCCCGCGGCGGAAAAGCGTTGGGACATTTCCTGGAAGAACGCCATGTCCAGGTAGACCTTCTGGTCGGCCGGGCAATAGAAGGGGCCGGTGGCCGAGGTGGCCAGGCCGCAGGCCGAATTCACCCGGTTGCTGAACAGCACCAGGGTCGGGTCTTTGTATTGACGGCCGGCCTGCTGGAATATCGTGCCCCAGGTGTCTTCGGTGTCGCCGAGGATCGAGCGCACGAACTCCGCGCCTTCGTCATTGGCCGGTGGTGCCTTGCGGCTCTGGTTGGTGGCGGGCGCCGATTGCTGGTCCATTTGCCCGGTCAGTTGTCCGAGGATTTGCAGCGGATCCTGGCCGGTGATCCAGCCGATGCCGACGATCAGCAGGATCGCCGTCAGGCTCAGGCCCTTGCCACCGCCGAAGCGCATCCCACCGCCGCCACTGCCGACATCATCACCACGGGCATCGACAACGTTGTCGCTGCGTCGGCCTTTTTTCCATAGCATGTGGGAATCCTCTTCTGTTCCGGGTCACGAGCCGTGCGATGAGTGTTGCTGCCAAGTGGGAGCCGCGCCAGTCCGGTCGTCAGACAGCCTAGAGCGTCAGCGGTTCTATCCTTTCGGCCGCATTAACGGCTTCATTGACGGGCGGGGGTCACAGGTTCCCGGTAGCGAAGGTGTCGCATGCCTCCGACAGGCCTGAGGCGAAACCGGTCTTGAACCAGTTCACGCGCTGCTTTGATGTGCCGTGGCTGAATATTTCGGGCCGAACAGGGGCGTTTCGGGAGCGTTGCAAGTGGTCGTCACCGAACATCTCAGCGGTATTCAGGGCCGCTTCGATATCACCGGGCTCCAACCAATCCAGACGCCGTTGCGCATGGTGCGCCCAGACACCGGCCAGACAATCGGCCTGCAGTTCCGCGCGCACTTCCAGACCGCCATCACCGCTGACCGGTTGTTGATCGAGCAAGGCTTTCTCGAAGGGAGCGGACAGTCCCAGCTCAAGCTGCACGTGATGGCCGATTTCGTGAGCGATGATGTATGCCAGTGCGAAGTCAGCAATCACTGAGTGCGGCTCCAGTTTCTTGAAAAACTCCAGATTGAGATACACCTGCTGATTGCTTGGGCAATAGAATGGGCCGCTTCCGGAGCTGGCATAACCACAGTCCGAGAGGATGTCATTGTTGTAAAGCGTCAGTTCGGGTTGTGGATAGTGTCGTCCCGTTTGCGCAAAGAGTTGTTTCCAGGTGTCTTCGGTATCACCGAGCACTGACTGAACAAACTTCAATTGCAGATCTTCTGCGGGCGCAATCGACAGGGCGGTGGCGGTTGGAGGAAGGGGGCTCGTGGGCGAATCCGGTGCCGTGTCCAATGTCGAGTAGAGTCCTGCGCCTGCCAGCACAACGACGGCCAGCCCGGCGCCTAATGTTTTCCCTGTGAGGGTGCGGGCATCCTTGCCCTCGCGCGTGTCGTTCACGTTGTCGCTGCGTCTTGCCTTGGTCCATAGCATGGTTGCGGTCTCTCATAGATTGTTGGAGTGTTTTTCGCCAAGTCTATGAATAACAGCACTATTAAAAGTGTGTGGGAGAAATGTGTAAGAGTTGGTATTGCCTCTGACGTTATGACGGATGTCGCGGATCACGGGTGGCCAAATGGGTGGTTGCTGGTCGAACGCGTCCTACGCCGGCGCAAAGTCCGGGCTGACCTGACGCTCGCGTTTGGACAGGCTGGCGATCAAGGCTCGGTCTTCGTGATTTCGCCACGCCAATGTTGCGCGCCAGGCCTTGCTCCTTGAACGACGCCAGGGTTTCTAGGGTGCGCGCATATCCCAATCGGTGGTTGGCCAATGGAGCATGAACAGGTCGACGTATTCGCTGCGCAGGGCTTTGAGGCTGCGGTCCATGGAGTGATGCATGGCGTCAGGTTGCAATTGGTCCCACCAGACGTTGGTCGTGACGTGGATCTGCTCGCGGGGTGTCGGACTGTTCGCCAGCGCCTTACCGACAGCATCTTCGTTGTTGTAGGCCGCTGCCGTGTCTATGTGCCGGTAACCCAGGGACAGAGCCTGCTCCACGGCGCGGGCATTCCTCGCCGAGCATTGGCCAGGTACCGAGGCCGAGCTTCGGCATGTTCAAACCCTGTGCGTTAACGATGTACTGCATGGTCGATCTCCTTTTCATAAGCAGTGACGCCTGCGATGTGGCGCGCGGCGATGTAGCCGAAGGTCAACGCCGGGCCGAGATTGATGCCCCCGGCGGGATAGTGACCGCCCATGATGCTGGCCATGTCGCCGCCCGCCGCGTACAGGCCGGCGATGGGTTGCGCCGCATCATCCAGGACCTGGGCATGCTGGTTGACCTTGAGCCCGGCGAAGGTGCCGAAGCTGCCCGGCTGGACTTTCACGGCATAGAACGGGCCTTGTTCGATCGGCGCGATGCATGGGTTGGGATGTTGCAGTGCGTCACCCTGCTTGCGGTTGTAGGGCGTGGAACCACGACCGAACTGCGGGTCTTCTCCGTTGCGTGCGTGGCGGTTGTAGTCCGACACGGTGCTGCGCAAGCCAACCGGGTCGATGCCGCAGGCTGCAGCCAACTCCTCAAGGGTGTTGCCGGTTTTCAGATAGCCGCTGCGGATGAAGGATGACAGCGGCACCGGAAATGGCCGAGAGATGCCCAGGCCATATCGACGCTGAAAGCGATGGGTGCAGATCAGCCACGATGCCACTTCTTCACCCTGCGGGGCGGCGGCGACCATGGCCGCAACGTATTCGCAGTAGCCGTTGGCTTCATTGACGAAGCGCTGGCCGTTGCTCAGCACACCGATTATGCCGGGTTTGCCCCGCTCGATAATGTGCGGGAAGTGTCCCGTGCTGCCGTCGCTGTGCGGCACTTGCGAAACCGGCGCCCAGGCGACGGCGGACGCCATGTCGCTGTTGACCCGGGCACCGACACTTTCGCCCAGGCGCAGGCCATCGCCGCAAACGCCGAGGGGCGGCAAGGCCAGATGCTCATGCCCGGTCGGTGTGCGGGGAAACAGTGCCTTTCGACGCTCGATGTCATTGGCAAAGCCACCCGCCGCGAGCACCACGGCCTTGCGTGCATGGATGCGCACCGAGCCTTTGGCGGTGTTGACCACCGCACCTCGTACTTGATTGTTCTCGCGCAGCAATCGGCTCACGGGCGCTGATTCCCAGAGCAACACGCCGAGGTCGTCGGCGGATTTAGCCAGGCGCGCCACCAAGGCCACGCCGTTGACCAGTTGCATCGCCCGGCCATGTACGACGAGATCGAACAGGTGCCGACTGAAACGCTGCGTAACATGCCAGGCCGCCGACAGAGAGCGGGTCAGGTTGAGGAATGCCGTGAGGTCCGCCCCCGCCATGATCGGCATGCCCATGAAGGATGTTTCCCGCATGGTTTTGCGCAGACGCTTGAGCAGTGTGCCGACTTTTCGGGCGTCGTAAGGGGCGGCGATCACCGAGCGTCCACCGGTGCCTGCTCCGGGCGTGTCGCCATGCATGTCGGCAATGGCATTGCCATCGGAAAATTGCAGCGAGGTGAACTGTTCGAAGAACGACACCATCCGCGGGCCGGCCTCCAGGAAAGCGTCGATCATCGCTGGATCAAAGCGCTCGCCCAGTTCGTGTTTCAGGTAAGTGCGCGGCAGTTCAACATCTTCGACAATGTCCGCGCGCCGGGCCAACGGGTTGCAGGGCACCCAGGCCCAGCCACCGGACCAGGCGGTGGCACCGCCGAACACCGGGTCCTTTTCCACCACTATGACTTTCAGTCCGTGCCATGCGGCGGTCACGGCCGCTGACAGTCCCGCCGCACCGGAGCCAACGATCAGCACATCGCAATCGATGTCGGGAAGAAAGTGCACTTGTGCAGGCATTGTTTGAACTCCGGTGTTTTATTTTTTGGAATCTGGTTCCAGAAAATATAAGAATCAGGTAACGCCGAACAAGCCGGGAGGGTATAAAGCGGGCGGTTATCGAACGCTCAGTTCCAGATTTCGCATTCGTGCGGTTGTCTTCTAGAATCGAGCAAATTTTGCGTGGAAGCGACCATGGCCGGCAGTCAGATCGAACGTGTTTTCAGTGTGCTCGAAAGTCTCACCAGCGATCCCCGTGGCCTGCCGATGCAGACCCTGGCAGAGCAACTGGACATCCCCAAGAGTGCGACCCATCGCCTGCTCGCCGAGCTGATCCGCCTCGGTTACGTGCGGCAGAATCCAGATAATTTGCGTTATCACCTCTCGACCAAACTGGTGGCGATGGGCTTCCGTTACCTGTCGAGCAGCGGTGCCGATATCGTGCAGCCGGTGCTTGACCGCCTGGCTCAGGAAGCCGGCGAGTTGGTGCGTCTCGGGGTGATCGACGGCGAGCGTCAGACCTGGATCGCCAAATCCCAGGGCGCGCGCTCCGGTCTGCGTTACGACCCGGACATGGGCCGCGATGCGCCGTTGTTCTACACAGCCTCGGGGCATGCGTGGCTGGCGTGCATGAGCGATGCCGAAGCCTTGTCACTGGTGGAACGGCAGGGCGCGCAGGTGCCGGAACATGTGGGCCCGAACGCGCCGCGCTCGAATATCGAGTTGCTCGAGCGCCTGCGTCTGGCGCGGGAGCAGGGCTATGCATGGGTTGAGGAAAGTTCGGCGGTGGGGACTTCGGCGATTGCGGCAGTGGTGCGCCATCCCGCCGATGGGCGGGTGATCGGCGTGCTCAGCATCGCCGGACCGAGTGCACGGATGCCGGGAGAGCGTCTGCATGAGCTGGCGCCGTTGTTGCTGGCGTACACCGCGGAGCTGAGCGCAGCGAGCCTGGCCTCGGAGTTGTTCAACTAAGGCCTGTGCAATTCGACTGTGGGAGCCGGCTTGCTCGCGAATGCGGTGTGTCATGCGATCTGGATGGCGCTGACACACCGCATTCGCGAGCAAGCCCGCTCCCACATTTTGAACAACGTTCAACTTGAAAAGCTGTGCGTTGTTCGAACACTTTCAGGACGGGCTTGTGTAAGAATCTGGAACCAGGTTCTAAATTATTGGAGTTCATCGCTCCAATAACACTCACAAGAGGACCGCATCTTGAATTCTCCACTTCGCATCGCCCTGATCGGTGCTGGCAACATGGGCCAGCAGCACTACCGGCATCTGCAATCCCTGACTGAAGCGACGTTGTGCGCCGTGGCCGATCCCGGACCGCAGGCGGCCAGCCTTGCGGCTGTATGGGGCGTAGCCTGTTTCGCCGATCATCGTCAGATGCTGGAGCAGGCGAAGCCGGACGCCGTGATAATCGCCAATCCGAACACGCAGCATGTCAGCACGGCCCTGGATTGCCTCGCGGCCGGCGTGCCGGTATTGCTGGAAAAGCCGGTGGGCGTGCACCTGGATGAAGCCCGGGAGCTGGTGGCCGCCTCGAAGGCCAGCGGTGTTCCGGTACTGGTCGGGCATCATCGCCGGCACAATCCGCTGATCGTCCGCGCCCACGAACTTATCCACAGCGGCGCATTGGGTCGGTTGACCACGGTCACGGCGCTCTGGCAGTTGCGCAAGCCCGACAGCTATTTTGAAACACCCTGGCGCCGTGAGGCCGGTGCGGGGATGCTGTTGACCAACCTGATCCACGACCTCGATCTGCTGCGGCATTTGTGCGGTGAAGTGCGTCAGGTTCAGGCCATCACCAGCAATGCCATTCGCGGATTTGCCAATGAGGATTGCGCGGCGGTGTTGCTGCAATTCGACAACGGTGCACTGGGCAGCCTGACCGGCTCCGATGCGGTGGCTGCGCCCTGGAGTTGGGAGCTGGATTCGGGGGAGAACCCGGTGTACCCGCGTCATCCTGATCAACCGTGCTACTTGCTGGCCGGAACGGGTGGGGCGCTGAGCATTCCGCAGCTTAAACGCTGGCACTACAACGAAGTAGACGGCGGCTGGCATCAACCGTTGCTGGCGACCCAGGAAAACTTCAGTGCCGATGAAGCCTTGCGTTTGCAGTTGCAGCACTTCGTACGTGTTGCGCGGCGTGAGGTCGATCCATTGGTGAGTGCCGCCGATGCCGCGCGTACGTTGGCGCTGATCGAGGCCATCCGCGAAGCCGCCGAAACCGGGCGTGCCTGCGCGCCATCCTTGATCGAGGGTTGAGCATGAGCGAGCGTATCTTCTCCCTGGCCAGCCTGACCGTGCTGGAGTTGTCACCGCCCGACATGGTCGAGGTCGCCGCGCGGGCCGGTTACAGCCATGTCGGCTTGCGTCTGGTACCGGCGACCCCGGAGGAGCACCATTTTGCCCTGGTGGCCGACCAAGAATTGCGGCGCCAGACCCTGGCGCGTCTGCGCGATACCGGAATTCGGGTGCTGGACGTCGAAATCCTGCGGCTCAAGCCGGAAACCGTTGTCGCCGATTTCGAGAAAATCCTGGCGGTGGGTGCCGAGTTCGGCGCCAGTGAGTTGCTGGTGGCCGGTAACGATCCTGACGAACGGCGGCTGACGCAGCATTTTGCCGAGCTCTGTGATCTGGCGGCAGCCTATGGGCTGCACCCGAATCTGGAGTTCATGCCCTGGACCGATGCGCGCAATCTTCAACAAGCCACGCGAATCGTGGAAAACGCCGGATGCGAAAACGGCGGCGTATTGGTCGACGCTTTTCACTTCGACCGCTCTGGATCGCGGTTGGAAGAACTGGTCAAAGTTGTCCCCTCACGGTTACGGTATGCACAGTTGTGTGACGTCGCAGGACCACGACCAGCCGATATGGCGGAGATCTTGCGTCAGGCGCGTAACGAACGGCGTTTCCCTGGTGATGGCGATTGTGACCTGCCGGGGTTGTTGCGCGGTTTGCCGGCTGACATTCCGTTGAGCCTGGAGATTCCCACCGTGCAGTTGCTGGAGCAGGGCGTGAGTGGATTGGATCGGGCGCAGATGGCGCTGGATAAAAGCCGGGAATTGTTGGCGCGGTTGTAAGCGCTGCTGTGTATTGATCGCGGGCAGGCGACGCCTTCCAGATGCTCTAGGCTGACTGTGTGGAAGCGTCGCTTGCCTGCGATGTTTTGACTTCAAGTAAGGAAACCCAATGACCGTCAGCACCCCGCTTTCCGGCGTCAATCAGCCCTTCAAAGGGATCTTGCTGATCGTTGTCGCAACCTTCCTGTTTTCCAGCCACGACGCCTTTTCCAAATACCTCTCCGGTTTCTATCCCATTGTCATGGTGGTCTGGGCGCGCTACGTGGTTCACACCTTGTTGATGGCCGGGATTTTCCTGCCGCAGTCCGGACTCCGGGTGCTGCGTACCAAGCGGCCATTACTGCAATTGATCCGGGCATTGTGCCTGCTGGGCACCAGTCTGTTTTTCACCACGGGGCTGATGTACATCCCGCTGGCCGAGGCCACGTCGGTCAACTTCCTCGCTCCGGTGCTGGTCACCGCGTTGTCGGTACCGCTGCTTGGCGAGCGGGTGACGCGTGGGCAATGGTTGGCGGTGATTTTCGGTTTCAGCGGGGTGCTGATCATCGTTCACCCCGGTGGTGATCTGTTTACCCCGGCGGTGTTGCTGCCGTTCTGCTCGGCGTTGTTTTTCTGCTTCTATCAACTGCTGACGCGCAAGCTCAGCGAGATCGACAGCCCGACCACCAGCAACTTCTTCGCAGGCTTGTGCAACACGCTGGTGATGAGTGCGCTGGTGCCGTTCTTCTGGCAGACGCCGAACCTGGTGCATGGCGCGATGATGCTGGCTCTGGGAGCCTGCGGGATGACGGCTCACCTCTTCCTGACCCAGGCTTTCCGTCTCGCGGCACCGGCACTGCTGGCACCGTTCAGCTATTGCCAGATCATCTTCGCCGGCCTGCTGGGCTGGCTGCTGTTTTCCCATACGCCGACACTGACCACCGTGCTCGGCATTGCCGTGATCTGCTGCAGCGGGTTGGCAGCGGCCTGGCAGCAAAGCCGCCGCTAGGAGGGCAATGATCAGAGACCTGTGGGAGCGAGCCTGCTCGCGAAGACGGACTGTCATTCAACATTGACGTTGGCTGACGTACCGCTTTCGCGAGCAGGCTCGCTCCCACAGGGACTGATGACTCTTTAGTCGGTGATGGTCGGAATCTTGCGCGGTGCCATGAAGTACATCCAGATCAGCGCAATGAAGTACATCGCCGGAATCAGTGTGAACAGCACGGTGTAGTTGTTGTTGGTGACGGTCAGGATATGGCCGACCAACTGAGTCATGAACATCCCGCCAATCGCCGCACACATGCCGCCGAAACCGAACACCGTACTCATCATGTGCTTGGGCGTGTAGTCCATCACCAGACTCCAGATGTTTGCGGTCCAGGCCTGGTGCGCGCCGATGGCCAGGGAGATGGCGGCCACCGCGACCCAAAGATTGCTGGAGCCGGCAGCCATGATGACGCCGATGATGCAGCAGGCGAACAGGAACATGGACATCAATCGCGCCTTGATCGGGTTGACACCGCGACCGATCAGGAACGAGGAGAGGATGCCGCCGCCGACGCTGCCGAAGTCGGCAGTAAGGTAGATGATGATCAGCGGAATGCCCATCTGGGTGACGTTGATGCCCAGGTTGTATTGCTGGTTGAGGAACGGCGGCAACCAGTACAGGTAGAACCAGAACACCGGCGCGGTCATCGAGTAGGCGAGGGCGAAGGCCCAGGTGCCGCGCATGCGCAGGATCTTCGAGAACGGCACGCGGGATTGTTCCGGCTCGACTTCTTTCTGGATGTAGTCCAGTTCCGATTGTTTGACGCTTGGATGCTCTTCCGGGTTGAAGTACTTCAAGCCCCAGCACACCAGCCAGATCCCGCCCAGTGCCGACATGCACAGGAACGCGGCTTGCCAGCCCCAGACATGCAGGATCAGCGGCAGCAGCATCGGGGTGACCATCGCACCGACGTTGGTCCCGGCATTGAATATCCCGGTGGCCACGGCGCGCTCGCCGGCCGGGAACCACAGGCGCGTGGTTTTCACGCAGGCCGGATAGTTCGCCGCTTCGGTCAGGCCGAGGATGAAGCGGCAGACCATGAAGCCGACCGCCGAAGTGGCCAGGCCGTGGGCGCCGGTTGCCAGGCTCCAGAGCAGCACCGCGCAGAAGAACACGCGCTTGACGCCGACCCGGTCGATCAAGCGGCCTTGCAGCACGAAGCCGATGGCGTAACCGACCTGGAACCAGAAGTTGATGTTGGCATAGTCCATCGCCGTCCAGCTCATCTCCTTGGCCAGGATGGGCTGCATCACGCCCAGGGCGGCGCGGTCGATGTAGTTCAGGGTAGTGGCGAAAAACACCAGCGCCAGCATGCCCCAACGGGTTTTGCCGACCGCCATGGCGCCGCGGATTTTGTCGCCGATGCCGCCAGAGGCGGCGCTCATGGCCGGAGCCATGCGTGAGCTAGGTGCAGGATTCATGTGTGCCATCCGTTCAATGACTGACAAGCGAAGCTCGTCGGGACTTCAAGGGCGCGTGATCAATCGATGGCGACGGGCGCGGTTGGACTGATCGGCTGTGTTCGTCGGGCTGACGAGTTATTCAGCGAGCGGCACGCGAGTGCCAGCGGTGCGCGGGGGGCGGATGGACGCCAGGCAAGGCGTAATGACGGTTGAGTGATCGAGCAAGGCGTTGAAGGAGCGCATGAGCGTATACCCGTTTTTTGAAATTTTTATGTGGTGTTCTGGGTCTTGTTAACCGGGAGCCGGTGATTCATGACCGGACCCAATGTGGTGTTGATGTTGCGCAGTGGACAAAAAATCGTCAATTCGCCAACCACCATTGTGTTCGATAATCGAACACAAAACTAACCAGATAGTACACTTTGAATTGCTGTGCGGGATCGCCAGGCCAATAATTTACCCAGGACAAACACTACCCCTGTAGGAGCGACCGAAGGCTGCGATCTTTTGATCTTGAAAAAGCAAAATCAAAAGATCGTCCGAACGCGGCCCGAGCCTCCGGCAGCTCCTACAGGAATCGGGCGTGCGATGCCCCCTAACAAGATAGTCCCCATTAACGGGAGTCGAAATATGCAGCGTTCCATTGCCACCGTATCCTTGAGCGGTACCCTGCCGGAAAAACTCGAAGCCATTGCCGCCGCCGGGTTTGACGGTGTGGAGATTTTCGAGAACGACCTTCTCTACTACGACGGCAGCCCACGGGAAATTAAACAGATGTGCGCCGATCTCGGGATCGCCATCACCCTGTTTCAACCTTTTCGTGATTTCGAAGGCTGCCGGCGTGATCGGCTGTCGCGCAATCTGGAACGTGCCGAGCGCAAATTCGACCTGATGCAGGAACTGGGCACCGACCTGGTGCTGGTGTGCAGCAACGCGTCGGCCGACTCCACCGGTGATGAACAGATTCTGGTCGATGATTTGCGACTGCTGGCTGAGCGTGCCGGGGCCCGTGGTCTACGCATCGGTTATGAAGCGCTGGCCTGGGGCCGGCATGTGAACACCTATCAACAGGTGTGGAACATCGTGCGTCAGGCCGATCATCCAAGCCTTGGCGTGTTGCTGGACAGCTTTCACACCTTGTCGCTCAAGGGCGATCCAAGTTCTATCGCCGAGATTCCCGGCGACAAGATCTTCTTCGTGCAAATGGCCGACGCACCGATCCTGGCCATGGACGTGCTGGAGTGGAGCCGGCATTTTCGCTGCTTCCCGGGCCAGGGTGAGTTCGACTTGCCAGGGTTCCTCGCGCCGATCATCCAGAGCGGCTACACCGGGCCATTGTCGCTGGAGATCTTCAACGACGGCTTCCGCGCCGCGCCGCCACGGGCCAATGCCGCCGACGGCTTGCGCTCGTTGTTGTACCTGGAAGAGAAAACCCGCGAGCGTCTGGCTCAGGAAGCCAAGCCAATGGCCAGCCCTGAGATTCTGTTCGAAACACCCAAGGCCAGCGAGTACAACGGCATCGAATTTCTCGAATTCGCCGTGGATGAAAGCCTCGGCGCCAAGCTCTCCCATTGGCTGGAGCGACTGGGTTTCGTCAAGGCCGGGCAGCATCGCTCCAAGAGCGTCAGCCTGTTGCGTCAGGGCGATATCAACCTGATCCTCAACTCCGAACCGTACTCCTTCGGCCATAGCTTTTTCGAAGCCCACGGCCCTTCGCTGTGCGCTACGGCCGTGCGGGTCAAGGACAGCGCCAGTGCGCTGGCCCGCGCCGTAGCCTACAAGGGCCAGCCCTATCGCGGGCTGGTCGGCCCCAACGAACTGGAGCTGGCGGCGGTGCGTGCGCCGGATGGCAGCCTGATCTATCTGGTGGATCAACACGCCGATGTTTATGGCACGGACTTCAATCTGTACCTGCAAGCGCCTGTCAGCGGCGGCCTCAAGCGCATTGACCACATGGCCATGGCGCTGCCGGCCGACAGCCTCGACAGTTGGGTGCTGTTCTACAAGAGCCTGCTGGATTTCGAAGCGGACGATGAAGTGGTGCTGCCGGATCCTTATGGTCTGGTGAAGAGCCGTGCCTTGCGCAGTCGCGACAGTTCGATCCGCTTGCCGCTGAACATTTCCGAGAACCGCAACACCGCGATCTCACACGCGCTGTCGAGTTATCGCGGCTCTGGAGTGCATCACATAGCCTTTGATTGTGATGACATCTTTGCCCAGGTCAGCCGTGCAAAAGAGGCGGGCGTGCCGCTGCTGGATATCCCGCTCAACTACTACGATGACCTGGCGGCGCGGTTTGACTTCGACGACGATTTCCTCAGCGAACTGGCCTACTACAACGTGTTGTATGACCGCGACGCCCAGGGCGGGGAGCTGTTTCACGTGTATACCGAGCCGTTCGAGGGGCGGTTTTTCTTTGAAATCATCCAGCGTAAAAACGGATACGCCGGCTACGGCGCGGCCAACGTCGCGGTGCGGTTGGCGGCCATGGCCAAATCCCGAAGCGGAGCCATCCGTCAGGCCAAGTTGTAGGAAATTCGTAAACGCGGGATTAAACGTGGGCCGCGCGGCTTCCTTCACCGTGCCGCGCAGCCCATAATCGCCAGCCTGTGCAGTGATGGCCGTGAGCCCGCAATGACAATGACTTCAGAACTCCCCGCAGCCTCCGTAGAACCTGGTACCGAGCCGCGCAAGAGTCGCAAGAACAACCCGGAAAAGACCCGCGAAAACATCCTGCAGGAGGCGATTGTCGAATTCGTCCAGCAGGGGCTTTCCGGGGCCCGCGTCGATGCCATCGCCGAGCGCATCCACACCTCCAAGCGCATGATCTACTACTACTTCGGCAGCAAGGAGCAGCTCTACGTCGAGGTCCTGGAAAAACTTTACGGCGATATCCGCAGCACTGAAAGCCGTTTGCACCTGACCGAACTGGCACCGATGGAAGCGATTCGGCGGCTGGTTGAATTCACATTCGATCACCATGATCGCAACGTCGATTTCGTGCGCATCGTCAGCATCGAAAACATTCACAACGCCGAGTACGTGAAGCGCTCCGATGCGATCAGGGCGATGAACAATACCGTTCTCGATTCCCTCGATGTGATCCTGCGTCGGGGCGTTGAAGAGGGTGTATTCCGCGCCGGCCTGGTGCCGCTGGATGTGCATCTGCTGATCAGCTCGTTCTGCTTTTATCGCGTCTCGAACCGCCATACCGTGGGCGAGATTTTCCAGATCGACTTGCCGGATGAGCGCATCAAGCAGCGTCATCGGGAGATGATTTGCGAATCAGTGCTGCGTTATTTGCAGGCTTGAAAAGATCGCAGCCTTCGGCATTTCCTACAGATCAATGCGATTGACGTAGGAGCTGCCGAAGGCTGCGATTTTTTGATCTTCAGTCCTTCATGCCCTGGAAATGCTCGAGCATTCTCTGGGCATCCGGCACCACGCCGCTGAACAGCTCGAATGCCTTCACCGCCTGAAACACCGCCATGTTGCCGCCGTCCAGCGTGCGGCAACCGAGGGCGCGGGCGTTGCGCAGCAGTTCGGTTTCCAGCGGGAAGTAAACGATCTCCGCCACCCACAACTCGGCTCGAAGCAACTCGACCGGCACCGGCATACCCGGCAGTTTTTTCATGCCCATCGGCGTGGTGTTGACCAGGCCGTCAGCCTGGGCCAAGGCGCTCGGCAGGTCATACCCGGTCATCGCCAGACCGACACCGAAATGCTGATTGAGGTTGTCGGCCAGATCCTGGGCGCGGCGGATGTCCACGTCAAAAATGCTCAGTTGCCGTACGCCTTCGCTCAACAGGGCGTGGGCCACCGCCGCCCCTGCGCCGCCGGCGCCCATCTGGACGACACGTTCAACGGCAACGCCTTTCAGACCCCGTCGAAAGCCCTCGGCAAAGCCCAGGCAATCGGTGTTGTGGCCGATGCGTTTGCCGTCCTTGAGCACCACCGTGTTGACCGCACCGATACCGCGGGCCTCCGGCGAGAGTTCGTCCAGCAGCGGGATGATTGCCTGTTTGCAGGGAAAGGTGATGTTCAAACCGGTGAAGTTCATGCGCTCGGCGGCCATCAACAGGTCGGGCAAGGCGTTGCTGTCGAGCTTCAACTGATCAAGATCAATCAGACGATAGAGGTAGCGCAGCCCTTGGGCATCACCTTCATGCTCGTGCAAGGCCGGTGTGCGGGAAGCCTGGATGCCGGCGCCGATCAGCCCGGCCAGTATCACGTTGTTCTGAGTCACGGCGATCACCCCTTCAAACGATGACTGAAGTGTTCCAGCGCCAGGCGATAGCCGTGACTGCCGAAGCCGGCCATCACCGCCGTTGCAATAGCGGATACGAACGAGTGGTGGCGGAAGGTCTCGCGGGCGTGCACGTTGGACAGGTGGACTTCGATGACCGGCAGCTCGCTGGCGACCAGGGCGTCGCGGATGGCGACCGAGGTGTGAGTCCACGCGGCGGGATTGATGACGATCCCGGCGCAGCGACCGCGGGCCGCGTGAATCCAGTCGAGCAATTCGCCCTCATGGTTGGTCTGGCGAAACTCCACCGCCAGGCCGAACTCTTCGGCGGCGCGTCCGCACAGGGCCGAAATGTCTGCCAGGGTTTCGTGGCCGTAAGTCGCCGGTTCACGGGTGCCGAGCAGGTTCAGGTTCGGGCCGTTGAGCACCAGAACGATAGGGGACATCGGAATCTCTCCACTTTTTATTGTTGGAATCGGCCATGGTTCTCAGCCTGTGGAGATAAATTGTACTAACTAGTTAATTCGGTCAATTGAAGAGAGGGCACGCTGGCGGTTTGTGGGCGATGATCGGACACTTTCTGTGTTCAGCGCGGCAAATGTTCCACCAGAAAATCAATGAACGCCCTCAAGCGCAGCGGTACATGTCGACTTTGCGGGTACAGCAGGGTGAAAGGTCGCGAGCGCCCGCCATAGGGCTTGAGCACTTCCACCAGTGAGCCGTCGGCCAGTTCCTTTTCCACGATAAAACGATAGGTCTGAAACAACCCTGCCCCGTGTTTGGCCAGCGTCACCCCGCCCAATACATCATCGGAACAACTGAGGTTGCCCTCGGCCAGAATCTCCCGGGGCACGCCTTCATCGTTGAACAACCAGGCAATGCGTCGGCCGCTGCTGGGTAACTCGTATTGAATGCATTCGTGGTGTTCGAGGTCGTCGAGGGTTTGCGGAATGCCGGCCTGTTTCAGGTAATCAGGGCTGGCGATCAGCACCAGGGCGGCATCTTCCAACTGTCGGGCGATCAGGCCGGAATCCGGGATGGCTCGCACGCGAATCGCCATGTCGTAGCCTTCGCCGACGAAATCGATGTTGCGATTGCTGATATGCGACTCGACTTTCACCGCGGGATAGCGCGCCCGAAATTCGGGCAGCAGCGGCAGGATTCGATGATGCGCGTAGGTGGTCGGAATACTGATGCGCAAAGTACCGGACGGCACTTGCTGCTGGCCCATGACCTCGCGCTGGGCCTCGACCAGTTGCGCAAGGGCCTGGCGACATTCTTCGTAATAACGGCGACCACTGTCAGTGAGCTTCACGCTACGCGTGGTGCGCGCGAACAGTCGCACGCCCAGGCGTTCTTCCATGCGTGACACCGATCGGCTCACGGCAGCGGGCGTGACACCTGCCACCAGCGCCGCGGCAGTAAAACTGCCAGCCTCGGCGGCCAGGCAAAACAGCTCAATGCTGCCCAACTGAAGATCGTCGAATTGTCGCTGCATGATTGATTACACCGGGGATCAGATGAAGACGCTGGATCAGTATTTATCAGGTGCCAGCGCTGTAAAGAAAGGATTTCTTACCAATTCGCGCGGTGTTACGCAGGTCCGGGAAGCACCAGAACGCTAGCCTGAGGACGGGAGAAATGATTCGGCTTCCAATGCCAGCGGTCGGATTTTCCAGGGAATGCCGGATCTTCGGATTCAAAAACCTAACGGATGGGTTAGCATGAAGGTATGCAGTTTCAAAGGACTGTCGGTAGTTATCATGTTGCGAGACGAGCATTGTCCGCCTCATGCGCATGTGGAAGCGGGTACGTGGAGTGCGAGATTCAGGTTCAGCTTTTGGCACAACGGTGTCGAGCTCTGGGATGTCGTTCCGCTTTCGCGTCGGCCGCCATTGGCGGTGCTTGAGGGTTTGCGCCAATCGCTCAAGCAACCTGCCCATTTGCGACGCGCCCGCGGCATCTGGTGGCGAAAACTACAAACGGCCTGTCTTGATAATCAACTATGGGACTGGCAAAGCAACGAAGTCGTTGTGGTGAAAAGGGTTGTCAGCACGACCAATATGATTGGATCGGCTTGCTACGTACCTGAATCGAACAAGACATTGCTGTCCCTGATCGGTGCACAGGAAAGTGTGGAGATCGAGTTATGAAAACGATAAAAGCCAAGGTTCAGGCCGATAATCCCGTAACGGAAAGTAGCCTGGACAAAGCCATTGAACGGGGCGAACTACGTAGAAAAAATAGCCTGCAAGCGACAGCGGTTACCTACCTGGCTCCCTGTCTGACCCCCTGTCTGGCAGTAGTCTTCGAAGACGGCAGCGGCGTATTGTTGCCCGTGGCCAACTATCCGGAGTTCGATGATTTTGAGTTGCAGGACTACGCCAGCCTGACTGTCGGCTATGCGGGGACTGCACTGTGCCATGAAGGCAAGGACCTGCATGTGTCTATCGCCGGGATGATTTCTGCGAGCAAGCCGTTGATGGCCATGGCGGCCTCGGTCGTCGCTTCGCGCAATGGTCGCCAGAGCAGCGCCGCAAAGTCTGAAGCCGCGCGGGCCAACGGCAGGAAAGGCGGGCGCCCGCGCAAGGTCGATGTTGTCGTGTAAGTGCCCACAAAAAAGCCGTCGTGAAGACGGCTTTTTTGTGCCTGGCAGATGCCATCAACGCCGGGTCAGCATCACCCCGGATTCCATGTGATGGGTCCACGGGAACTGGTCGAACATCGCGCACCGGCTGATGCGGTGGGTGTCGTGCAGTTGGGCGATGTTGGCTGCCAGAGTCTCCGGATTGCAGGAGATGTACAGGATGTTGTCGAAGCGCCGGGTCAGCTCGCAGGTGTCCGGGTCCATGCCGGCGCGGGGCGGGTCGACGAACACGCTGCCGAACTCGTAGCTCTTGAGGTCGATGCCGTGCAGGCGGCGGAACGGACGCACTTCGTTCAGGGCTTCGGTCAGCTCTTCGGCGGACAAGCGCACCAGGGTGACGTTATCCACAGCGTTTTCGCTGAGATTGCTCAGCGCCGCGTTGACCGAGGTCTTGCTGATTTCGGTGGCGAGCACTTTGCGTACGCGGGTGGCGAGGGGCAGGGTGAAGTTGCCGTTGCCGCAATACAGCTCCAGCAAATCATCGGAGCGATCCCCGAGCGCATCGTACGCCCAGTTGAGCATCTTCTGGTTCACCGTACCGTTGGGCTGGGTGAACGCGCCTTCCGGCTGGCGGTAGCTGAAGGTGCGGCCGCCGACGTCCAGTTGCTCGACCACGTAATCGTGACCGATGACTTCGCGCTTGCCCTTGGAGCGACCGATGATGCTGACGTTCAGGTCCGTCGCCAGTTTTGAAGCCGCCGCATGCCAGTGCTCGTCCAGCGGACGGTGATAGCACAGGGTGATCATTGCGTCGCCGGCCAGCGTGGTCAGGAACTCCACCTGGAACAGCTTGTGACTCAGGGCCGCACTGGCTTGCCACGCGGCCTTGAGCTGCGGCATCAACTGGTTGATGCGCAGGCTGGCAATCGGGAACTCTTCGATCAGGATGGGCGTGCGTTTGTCTTCCTGGGAAAACATCGCGTAATGCCGCTCGCCGGCCTCACGCCACAGGCGGAACTCGGCGCGCAGGCGGAAGTTTTTCAGCGGCGAATCGAAAACGGCTGGCTCGGGTGCATCGAACGGGGCCAGCAGGTCACGCAAACGCGTGACCTTTTCTTCGAGTTGAACGGCATAGGCCTGGGAATCAAAAGTCATGCGTTGAACCAACCCAGCTTGATCACGAACAGAATCGACAGGATCACCAGCGCCGGGTTCAGTTCACGGCCACGGCCGGACATCAGCTTGATGGCGGTCCAGGAAATGAAACCGAAGGCGATGCCATTGGCGATGGAATAGGTGAACGGCATCGCCAGCGCGGTGATCACCACGGGCGCGGCGACGGTAATGTCGTCCCAGTCTATTTCGGCCAGGCCGGATGTCATCAGCACGGCGACGAACAGCAGGGCCGGTGCAGTGGCGAAGGCTGGAACACTGGCGGCCAGTGGCGAGAAGAACAGCGCCAGCAGGAACAGGAATGCCACCACGATGGCGGTCAAACCGGTGCGGCCACCGGCACTCACGCCAGCGGCGGATTCGATGTAGCTGGTGGTGGTCGAGGTGCCCAGCAGGGAACCGGCCATGGCTGCGGTGCTGTCGGCGATGAGCGCGCGGCCCATTTTCGGCATGTGGCCGTCCTTGCCCATCAGGCCGGCACGCTTGGCAACGCCGATCAGGGTGCCGGAGTTGTCGAACAGGTCGACGAACAGGAAGGCGAAGATCACGCTGACCAGACCGATGTCCAGTGCGCCCTTGATGTCCAGTTGCAGGAAGGTCGGGGCCAGCGACGGCGGCATCGACATCACGCCGCCGAACGGGGTGAAGCCCATCACGATCGAAACGATGGTCACCACCAGAATGCCGATCAGCACCGCACCGCGCACGGCAAGGGCCTCAAGCGCGACGATCAGGGCAAAACCGAGGGTGGCGAGGATCGGAGCCGGTTGTTTCAGGTCGCCGAGGCCGACCATGGTCGCCTGGTTGCTGACCACGATGCCGGCGTTGTGCAGGGCGATCAGCGCCAGGAACAGGCCGATACCCGCAGCAATGGCCGAACGCAGTGGCAACGGGATGCTGTTGATGATCCATTCACGGATGCGGAAGATCGACAGCAGGAAGAAACACACTGCCGAGATGAATACCGCGCCGAGCGCCACTTGCCAGGTATGGCCCATGTGCAGGACCACGGTGTAGGTAAAGAAGGCGTTCAGGCCCATGCCCGGCGCGAGGGCGATCGGGTAGTTGGCGATCAGGCCCATGGTCGTCGAGCCGATGGCAGCTGCCAGACAGGTGGCGACAAACACCGCGCCCTTGTCCATGCCGGTCTCGCCGAGGATGCTCGGGTTGACGAACAGAATGTAGGCCATGGCCAAAAAGGTCGTGACGCCCGCCAGAATCTCGGTCCGCACGTTGGTGTTGTGTGCCTTGAGTTGAAACAGCCTTTCCAGCATGTCTGCTCCCCGTGGCGCGCCGGGCGCCGTGAATGTATCGACCTCAACAGCAAAGCACAGGCAGCAGAACGCGCCTGGAAATTACTGTGGGCCGGAAAAAGCCGCGCATCATACCAGTAGCTTGGGAATATGGCTGCTTATGGCGGTGATCGTCGTCGATGTTTTGCGACAAAGCCAAGTGCGCCATACTGCGCGCTGGTTTTTCGGGGGTGGAAAGGACTGCATGAAAAGGCGTCTGGTTAGCGTGTTCGGCGTATTGATGGCGTTGCTTCTCGGGGCGCAAACGGCCACGGCGGCATCGGCCCCGCCATTGAGTCAATTGAAAGTGCTCAAAGTCGCGTCGCCGTCCTGTGGCGTTGAAAATATCGACGAAGGGCAAACCCGCACGCGCTGCGATCACAATGGCCCGAACATCACGGTGTACGTGCTGGAAGTGGGTTATGGACGTGAGGCCCATGTCGCCCTGGACGGTTTTGAAGTGAATGGCACCCGCACACCGGTCTGCGCGTTCAAGAACGGCAACCTGACCAGTTGCACCCCCGGGGAAAAAACCGTCGGCTATTTGTATGCACTCGATCTGGCGGGTAAGCAGGAAGGCACATTGACCTTCAGCAATACCTCGATCAATGCGCCCGGCAATACGATGTCGACGCAGCTTTACATCCAGTAGCCACATGTCTCGAACAAGGCGCGGGAAAGCTGACTACGCTTAAAAGATCATTCCGTGGACAGTACCTGATGACCTTTAGAGCCTTGATTGCCCTCGCCGAGGGTACCGATGACCTGCAGACCGTGACCCTGATCGACGTACTGCGCCGCGCCAAAATAGAAGTGGTGGTGGCCAGTATCGAAGGGCGGCGCATGCTCACTTGCGCACGCGGCACTCGGCTGACGTCCGATGCCATGCTGGTGGACTTGCTGGCGCAGCCTTTCGACCTGATCGCCTTGCCGGGTGGCGCTGTGGGGGCACAGCACTTGGCGGCCCACCAACCCCTGCAACAATTGATCAAGGATCAGGCGGCAGCCGGTCGCCTGTTCGCCGGCATCGCCGAAGCGCCCGCCGTGGCGCTGCAAGCCTTTGGCGTTTTGCGTCAACGGCGCATGACCTGTCTGCCATCGGCCAGCCATCAACTGTTGGGCTGTAACTTCGTCGATCAACCGGTAGTGGTCGATGGCAACTGCATCACCGCCCAGGGCTCGGCTGGCGCATTGGCATTTGCCCTGGCGCTGGTGGAACAACTCTGTGGAAAAGCCACACGTGCGGCGGTGGCGGGGGAATTGTTGGTTTAGCCTGCTTGGACTTTCGCCTCTTGCTTCTCTTCATCTTTAGCCACGTGCATGCGATCGCGGCTGGCCAGGGTCGGGAATAGTTTGACCCACACCCCGGTCACCACCAGCGTGCCGATCCCGCCCATGACCACGGCTGGCACGGTGCCGAACCAGTGGGCAGTCAGGCCCGATTCGAATTCGCCCAACTGGTTCGAGGCACCAATGAACAGACCGTTCACAGCACTGACCCGGCCGCGCATTTCGTCCGGGGTTTCCAGTTGAACGAACGAGGCGCGGATCACCATGCTGATCATGTCTGCCGCGCCCAACACCACCAACACCGCCAGGGAAAACCAGAACGAGGTCGACAGGCCGAACGCGATGGTTGCCACGCCGAAGATGCCCACGGCGGTGAACATCACCCGCCCGACGTTGCGCTCCACGGCAAACCGCGCCAGGAACAGCGACATCAGCAGCGCACCCACTGCCGGTGCCGAGCGCAACAGGCCCAGTCCCCACGGGCCGGTCAGCAGAATGTCCTTGGCGAACACCGGCAGCAGTGCCGTGGCACCCCCCAATAGCACCGCGAACAGATCGAGGGAGATCGCCCCGAGAATGTCCGGACGACTGCGGATGAAGCGGATGCCCGCGAGCAGTGAATCCAGCGTGGCCTTGCCCTTGTTCAGCGGCGTCTGCCGGGCCGGCAGGTTGAGCATCAGCGAACAGGCGATGACATACAGCAGCACCGTGGGGCCATACACCCAGACACTGCCGAAGGCGTAGAGCAAACCGCCGAGGGCCGGGGCGACGATGGTGGCTGATTGCTGGGCCGATTGTGCGGCGGCCACGGCCCGGGGAAACAGCGCGCTGGGTACGATGCTTGGCAGCAGGGCCTGGGTGGTCGGCATTTCAAAGGAACGCGCGGCACCGAGCAGGAAGGCCAGGATAAAGATCATTTCCCGAGTGACATGGTCGGTCGCGCTGCCAATGGCCAGCGACAGGGCGATCAATGCCTGCAAGGACTGGCAGATCGCCGCGACCTTGCGCCGGTCATAGCGGTCGGCGACGTGCCCTGTGTGCAGCATGAATAGCACGCGCGGGGCGAACTCGACCAAGCCGACCAGGCCCAGGTCGAGCACATTGCCGGTCAATTGATACAGGTTCCAGCCGATGGCCACGGTGAGCATCTGGAAGCCGCTGGCGGTAAAGATCCGGGCCAGCCAGAACGCGAGAAAAGGGCGATGGTGACGTAACAGCAAGGGCTCTTGGCTGGGCATCTGCGGGGAAATCTGGGGAGAGGGGAACAGCGAGATTATCACCAACCTGTAACAAGAAGTTGCCATGGCATAAAATTTAGTTAGCCAGACATCGATTTTCCTGTGGGAGCGGCGGTGCGACGATTCGACTTGCTCGCGAAGGGGGCATCAGCTTCAACATCAATGTTGACTGACACTCAGCCTTCGCGAGCAAGCCCGCTCCCACAGGAAATGTATTTCAGCTCGTGACCAAGGCCATGAGGCAACTTGTCACGCGGCAATAGACCACGCGGTTCATCCCCGAAATTGGGACTACTCTTTCAACGTTGATTGATCCAGATCAAAACCCGCAAAAGGAATTGATCCAGCGGCCGCAAGGCCAGACTCCCTGCGTTGTGATGCGTGCAAAAAAAGAACAAACAGAGATTCGCCACACTCCATATCCGTGGGGGCCGTGGGTGCAGGCTTTCAGCCAGCAGCCGTACTACCTGACAGAGGAAGACTTATGTTCGGTTTAGAGGCACTTGATCTCGCCCGAATCCAGTTCGCGTTCACCATCTCGTTCCACATCCTGTTTCCGGCCATCACCATCGGCCTGGCGAGTTACCTGGCGGTACTCGAAGGCCTGTGGCTGAAAACCCATAACGACACCTACCGTGACCTCTACCATTTCTGGTCGAAGATCTTTGCCGTCAACTTCGGCATGGGCGTGGTTTCCGGCCTGGTCATGGCCTATCAGTTCGGTACCAACTGGAGTCGCTTCTCGGACTTCGCCGGATCGGTTACCGGGCCGTTGCTGACCTATGAAGTGCTCACGGCGTTCTTCCTCGAGGCGGGGTTCCTGGGGGTCATGCTGTTTGGCTGGAACAAGGTCGGGCGTGGCCTGCACTTCTTCGCCACCGTGATGGTGGCCATCGGTACGCTGATCTCGACCTTCTGGATTCTCGCGTCCAACAGCTGGATGCAGACCCCGCAGGGCTTCGAGATCGTCAACGGGCAGGTCATACCCACCGACTGGCTGGCAGTGATCTTCAACCCATCGTTCCCCTATCGCCTGATGCACATGGCCACGGCGGCGTTTGTAGCCACGGCCTTCTTCGTGGGGGCCTCTGCGGCCTGGCATTTGCTGCGTGGCAAGGACAACCCGGCGATCCGCAAAATGCTCTCGATGGCCATGTGGATGGCATTGATCGTCGCGCCGATCCAGGCGGTCATCGGCGACTTCCACGGCCTCAATACACTTGAGCATCAGCCGGCGAAAATCGCCGCGATCGAGGGCCACTGGGAAAACAAGGGTAACGAAGCGACTCCGCTGATCCTGTTCGGCTGGCCGGACATGAAGGAGGAGAAAACCAGGTTCGCTGTCGAGATCCCGTACCTGGGCAGCCTGATCCTGACTCACTCGCTGGACAAGCAAGTCCCGGCGCTCAAGGAGTTCCCGCCTGAAGACCGGCCAAATTCGACCATTGTGTTCTGGTCGTTCCGGATCATGGTGGGCCTGGGCATGCTGATGATCTTCACCGGTTTGTGGAGCCTGTGGCTGCGCAAGCGCGACACCCTCTACACCTCGCGGCCGTTCCTGTACCTGGTGTTGTGGATGGGGCCGTCAGGCCTGATCGCGATCCTCGCCGGCTGGTTCACCACCGAAATCGGCCGTCAGCCGTGGGTGGTCTACGGCCTGATGCGCACGGCGGATGCGTCGTCCAACCATAGCGTCATGCAGATGAGCATCACCCTGATCCTGTTCGTCGTGGTGTATTTCGCCCTGTTTGGCGCCGGTCTTGGCTACATGATGCGCCTGGTGCGCAAGGGGCCGAAGATCGACGAAGGCAAGGAAACCAACGATGGAGGCCCCGGCCAGAAACGCACTCCGGCCCGTCCGCTGTCCGCAGCCGACGACGATCACGCCGATGCCGGCCACAGCCTGACCAAGGAGATTTGAATCATGGGTATTGATCTTCCGCTGATCTGGGCCGTGATCATCATCTTCGGCATCATGATGTACGTGGTCATGGACGGTTTCGACCTGGGCATCGGCATTCTCTTCCCGTTCATTCCGGGCAAGACTGATCGCGATGTGATGATGAACACCGTCGCCCCGGTCTGGGACGGCAACGAAACCTGGCTGGTGTTGGGGGGCGCGGCGCTGTTCGGCGCGTTTCCGCTGGCCTATTCGGTGGTGCTCTCGGCGTTGTACCTGCCGCTGATCCTGATGTTGATCGGGCTGATCTTCCGCGGTGTAGCCTTCGAGTTCCGCTTCAAGGCCAAAGACGACAAGCGTCACCTGTGGGACAAGGCGTTCATCGGTGGCTCGGTCACCGCGACGTTCTTCCAGGGCGTTGCGCTCGGTGCGTTCATTGATGGGCTGCCGGTGGTCAACCGGCAGTTCGCCGGTGGTTCACTGGACTGGCTGACACCGTTCACGATGTTCTGTGGCGCGGCGCTGGTGGTGGCCTATGCATTGCTCGGTTGCACCTGGCTGATCATGAAGACCGAAGGCAAGTTGCAGGAGCAGATGCATGACCTGGCACGGCCATTGGCCTTCGTACTGCTGGCGGTGATCGGCATCGTCAGCATCTGGACTCCGTTGGCCCACCCGGAAATCGCCGCACGCTGGTTCACCATGCCGAATCTGTTCTGGTTCATGCCGGTGCCGATTCTGGTGCTGGTGACGATGTACGGCCTGATCCGCGCCGTGGCCCGCAACGCGCATTACACGCCATTCCTGTTGACCCTGGTGCTGATCTTCCTCGGTTACAGCGGGTTGGGCATCAGCCTGTGGCCGAACATCATCCCGCCGTCGATCTCGATCTGGGACGCCGCCGCGCCGCCGCAAAGCCAGGGTTTCATGCTGGTGGGCACGCTGTTCATCATCCCGTTCATCCTGGGCTACACCTTCTGGAGCTACTACGTGTTCCGCGGCAAGGTCACCCATGAAGACGGGTATCACTAGTGTGCTGCACAACGAACCTGTGGGAGCGAGCTTGCTCGCGATGGCGTCTTCAAAGGCGCCAACCCTCTCTACTGGAGAATTGAGTCATGTCCGGCAAACACACCCTGCACGACATTGAAGAAGCCGAAAAAAAACCGCTGTGGCAGCGGCTTGGCTGGTTGGCCCTGATCTGGGTCGGCAGCGTGGGCGCCTTGTTCATCGTCGCCAGCCTGATGCGTCTGTTCATGAACGCGGCCGGCCTGACGACGCACTGACATCTCTCCCGCAGCCTCAAGGCGCGGATTTATAACCCTCCGAGCGGAGGGTTTTTTTTGCCTGTTACTTGCGCGCCTTGAGGATCACGAATTTCGGATTGGCTGCCACTTGCTCGACGCCACGGAACAATCGCGCCAGCTTGCTGTGGTAACCCAGGTGACGATTGCCGACGATGTACAGCGCGCCGCCCACAACCAGCGCTTCGCGCGCTTGCTGGAACATCCGCCAGGCCAGGAAGTCGCCCACGACCTGTTGCTGGTGAAACGGCGGATTGCACAGCACCACGTCAAGCGATTGCGCTTCCTGGCCGGCCAGTCCATCGCCGGCACGTACGATCACTTCCCGCTCACCCAACGCTGCGCGCCAGTTTTCGGCAGCCGATTGCACGGCCATGAACGATTCGTCCACCAGCGTGTAATGGGCCTCGGGGTTTTGCAGGGCGCTGGCGATGGCCAGGATGCCGTTGCCGCAGCCGAGATCGGCAACCCGCGCCGAGCCAAGGTTTTTTGGCAGATGTGGCAAAAACGCTCGGGTGCCAATGTCCAGGCCTTCGCGGCAAAACACATTGGCGTGGTTGAGCAGTTCGATAGCCGGTTCGTCGAGTCTGTACCGTGTCGGGTAAGGTGACACAGCCGAGGGTTTTTCTTGCGCCGTGGCAATCAATAACCGCGCCTTCTTCACCGCCAGCGAGGCTTGTACGGGGCCGATGTAACGCTCCAGCAAATCGCCCGCCGCCCGAGGCAAGTGCTTGATCATGGCCGCGGCGACCACTTGGGCGCCGGGTGCCAGTTGGCCTTGCAGGCGGATCAGTTGCTCTTCCAGCAGTGCCAGGGTTTTCGGTACGCGGATCAGCGCGCAGTCGAATGGCCCGACGGGGGGCTCGCTGGCGGGGACGCTCGGTACCGCATCAAACGCCAGGCCGTTGCGCACCAGGTTCTTTTCAAGACCCTGCAAGGCCAGGAATGAATCACCGCTACTGACTACCCGCACCTTGCCCGCCAGGCTGGCCGCCAAGGCGCCGAAACTGTCGTTGAGCACCAATACCCGGGTATCGGCCGTCGGTTGCTGTTCCGCCAGATGGTTAAGCAGGTATTCATCAGCCGCATCGAAAGCTTGCAACGGTTCGTTCTGCTGTTCAGGCTGGCGGATCAGGTCGAGGCTGGCGAAAGGTGTTTCGAGCAAAGGCATGGGGCGGGGCTCTGGGTAATCAACGGATGTCCCGCTGCCCTCAGGCGTTGGTGCGGGCGGAGCCGTCCGAGTGTACTGCGTCGTGAAGGTTTACACGCCATCACTCAGGAGGGACCGCAAATGGTACGTTTTTTTTGCCTGGATTACCCGCAGGTTTTCCCGCGGTCGGGTGTTTTCAGATGACTTTGGCCCGGACCGCGGCCATGACTGCCGCCATCTTGTTGTTGACGCCGAGCTTTTCGATAGCCCTGTGCACATGAAAGTTGACCGTGCGTTCACTCAAATTGAGGATCCTGGCAATTTCATAAGCCGTCTTGCCATCGGCCGACAGTTTCAATACTTCGATTTCCCGCCGTGACAAGGGGGGCGCTTGAGTGCGAACCGGTTTTTTCGGTTGCATCCCGATCGCCAGGGCGTGCAGGTGGCGACTGATGAACACCGAGAATCCAAGATTCTCGTACAGCTCATAGGCTGAAATCGGGCAATGGCTTCGGGCCAGACTGAGAATGCTGCGCAGGCCGGTTTCTTCATCGTGAATTGCTTGCGACCAGCCATGCGCCAAGCCTTGCTGTTGCAGCAGTTGCCATAACCACGGGGTTGCGCAGAAGAGCTCTTTGCTCCAGAGCACGGGTAGCATGGAGTGATTGCAATAGGCCGCTACTGGGTCAATCTCGCTGGCATTGCTTTGTTCATACTGTGTGTTCCAGTTGTGTGGATAGTTGTTCAGGTTGACGGGGCAGCAATCAGTGCGACTGTTGGCTGAAATGGTTGAAAAGGCACAAAATTTATATCCAAGGTTCCTGACGAAATTCAGTGATATTCGATAGGCCGTATGAATGTCCTGTGTTTGAGAAAGCAGTTGAAGCTGTGACTCCTTCCAGATTTCCATATACGGGGTTCTCCAACAGTATGTTTCGGAAGGTGCTGACTTTGGATCCGAGGTCCGACACGTGACGGAGTGTAGGACATGTCCGACAAGTGTGGTTCGACGATTTTGCTCTTTTAACTGCTGAAAAGTGTGTTCCGGGTTCTTAAGTCGTGCGTGAAATGTTAAATGCCATATGTCATTTTAAGTTGGCTGGTGTTTCTCGATTCGAATAATCAATAAGTTGCACATTCAATAACACTACAAAATGTCTGTGTTTATGCTGCCGTCTTTGCGGGACACTGAGGTATCTATTGATTGGAGCCTTCCATGTCCGTCAGCGAAGAAAAATTTACCCGTCAGACCTTGCTCGAGGTTCATCCGTTGACCCCGAACCTGTTTACCCTGCGTGCCACGCGGGATGCGGGGTTTCGTTTTCGGGCGGGGCAGTTTGCCCGGTTGGGCGTCACCAGGGCTGATGGCAGCACGGTATGGCGCGCCTACTCCATGGTGTCCTCACCCTTTGACGAGTTCCTCGAGTTCTTTTCCATTGTCGTACCGGGCGGTGAGTTCACCAGCGAGCTCAGCCGGCTGGTTGTTGGCGACAAATTGCTGGTCGACCGCCAGGCCTTTGGCTACCTGACGCCGGACCGTTTTGTCGATGGGCGCGATCTATGGCTGTTATCCACCGGGACCGGCGTGGCGCCGTTTCTGTCGATACTGCAGGACTTCGAAGTCTGGGAGAGATTCGAGCGAATTGTCCTGGTCTACAGCGTTCGTGAAGCCCGGGAACTGGCTTATCAGGAACTGATCGCGGGTCTGACGCAGCGTGACTATCTGGCCGAGTACGCACACAAACTGCAATTGATCACCACGGTCACTCGTGAACAACATCCTGGCGCATTGAACGGGCGGATCACCACACTGATTGAAAGCGGCGAACTGGAGCGCACCGCGGGTGTTGCGCTGACGCCTGAACACTCACGGGTCATGCTGTGCGGCAATCCGCAGATGATCGATGACACGCGCAAGCTGCTTAAACTGCGGGACATGCACTTGAGCCTCAGTCGGCGACCCGGTCAGGTGGCGGTGGAAAACTTCTGGTAAAAAAAACGGCGCCTCGAAGGCGCCGTTTTTAGGCTGGCGCGGTCAAGGCCGGTTGTTCTGGACCTTGAGCAAGTCGCGGATCTCGCCCAGCAACTCTTCTTCCTTGGTTGGAACCGGCGGCAGGCTAGGGGCCACGGCCTCTTCGCGCTTCAGGCGGTTGATGGCCTTGACGCCCACGAAGATCGCGAGGGCGACAATGATGAAGTCGATGATGGTCTGGATGAATTTGCCATAGGCCAGCACCACCGCCGGAGTCGTACCCTCTGCTGCCTTGAGCGTTATGGCCAGATCACTGAAGTCCACGCCACCGATCAGCATCCCGATTGGCGGCATGACCAGGTCACCGACAAACGATGTGACGATCTTGCCGAAGGCTGCGCCGATGATGATGCCGACGGCCATGTCGACCACGTTGCCTTTGACCGCGAAGGCCTTGAACTCGTTTAGCACGCCCATAGGTTATTTCCTTGTTACAGATGAGGTTGATGAACGCAGTGTAAATCAGCCAATCGCATTCTGCTCGAATCAACGGCCTGCCGTGCTTGCCGGCAATAGATCAGGGGGGGGCATGGAGAGCTCGTCGATTGATCTCATCTGTGGGCCGGTCAGCCCTTCTGCGGCGGTTCGCTTTTGGATTTGTTTCAGCGATATGACTTCGCTGTATGAGCGAACCAGGTTGAAGGACCATCCTTGAGTTGGGGTTTTGAAATTGTTCGGGTAGTTGTTAAACAAAAAGCCGCCATTGAAATTGACTGCAGTGCTGTTAACTGTTTTGTTAGTTTGGACTCGGTTTTGTTTGAGTATTTTTAAGTTATGCATCAGGTATGATAGTGAATAAAGCTTGTATAAGTTTTTAAGGCGGTAGTGAGGCTCGTATCAAGAGTTTGTTGAGTGTGTTGTGTGAAAACTTATACAAGGTTTTTGTATAGCGGTCGTGTTTCAAAAAAAACACGAATGTAATAAGGCTGTTTGACATCATTCAAGAGATTACAAAATATCTGCCCGCACTCGCGTGCCTCAGCTGAGCTATCATCGCGTTTTTTCCGGGAGTTCCGATGGCCAAGGCCAAGCGCATGTACGGCTGCACCGAGTGCGGCTCAACCTTCCCCAAATGGGCCGGCCAGTGTGGTGAATGCGGGGCCTGGAACACGCTCACCGAAACCATGGTGGAAAGCGGCGGGGCAGCCGCCCCCAGCGGTCGGACCGGCTGGGCCGGGCAGCAGGCGCAGATCAAGACGCTGGCTGAAGTCAGTGTCGAAGAAGTTCCTCGTTTCTCCACCGCTTCCAGCGAACTCGACCGGGTTCTGGGTGGTGGCCTTGTGGATGGCTCGGTGGTGCTGATCGGTGGCGATCCGGGCATCGGCAAGTCGACCATTCTGTTGCAAACGTTGTGTAACCTCGCCAAGAGCATGCCGGCACTGTACGTCACCGGTGAAGAATCCCAACAGCAAGTGGCCATGCGTGCGCGACGCCTGGGTTTGCCTCAGGATCAACTGCGGGTCATGACCGAAACCTGCATCGAAGCCATCATTGCCACGGCCCGCCAGGAAAAGCCCCGGGTGATGGTGATCGACTCGATCCAGACGATCTTTACCGAGCAACTGCAATCGGCACCGGGTGGTGTATCCCAGGTGCGTGAAAGCGCGGCGTTGCTGGTGCGTTATGCCAAGCAGAGCGGTACGGCGATTTTCCTGGTGGGGCACGTCACCAAGGAAGGCGCGCTGGCGGGCCCTCGGGTTCTGGAGCACATGGTCGACACTGTGCTGTATTTCGAAGGCGAGTCCGACGGGCGTCTGCGTCTGCTGCGCGCGGTGAAGAACCGTTTCGGTGCAGTCAATGAACTGGGCGTGTTTGGCATGACTGACAAGGGCCTGAAAGAAGTCTCCAACCCTTCGGCGATTTTTCTGACCCGGGCCCAGGAAGAGGTCCCGGGCAGTGTGGTGATGGCGACGTGGGAAGGCACGCGGCCGATGTTGGTGGAGGTACAGGCGCTGGTGGACGACAGTCATTTGGCCAACCCGCGGCGGGTCACGCTGGGGCTGGATCAAAACCGGCTGGCGATGCTGCTGGCGGTGCTGCACCGTCATGGTGGCATTCCGACCCACGACCAGGACGTGTTTCTCAACGTGGTCGGCGGGGTCAAGGTGCTCGAAACGGCGTCCGATCTGGCGTTGATGGCAGCGGTGATGTCCAGTTTGCGCAACCGGCCGTTGCCTCACGATCTGCTGGTGTTCGGCGAAGTGGGGCTGTCCGGTGAGGTGCGACCGGTGCCGAGCGGTCAGGAGCGTTTGAAGGAAGCTGCCAAGCACGGCTTCAAGCGGGCCATCGTGCCCAAGGGCAATGCCCCGAAGGAGGCGCCACCGGGGTTGCAGATTATTGCCGTGACCCGTCTGGAGCAGGCGCTCGACGCACTCTTCGAGTAACGATTGTCTCCCTGTAGGAGTTGCCGCAGGCTGCGATCTTTTGATCTTGCATTTTCAAGATCAAAAGATCGCAGCCTGCGGCAGCTCCTACAGGGAGGTGCGCTCAGATTTCGATCAGTGCCCCCAACTCCCGTTCGAGTTCGACCTCGTCGGCCAGATTGAGCTCGATCAGCCGCCGCAGCCGTTCTATGGACTCCAGGCTGATGTGCAGGCAGGCAAAGCCGAGTTGGTCATGGTCATCGTGGGCCAGTTTCGCATCCATGGTGATGTCGACGTCTTCGCTCAGATGAATGTCGATCAGAAAGTCCTGCTGCGGATTGCCCTGCCACGAATCGGGTCGCTCAATCAGCACCCCTTTGAACGACAGATCAACCAACTTCACCGACCAGGTGAACTCACCCTGACTCAGCTCGGTTCGGGCATCGAATGCAATACGTTTGAAGCGGCGACGGTCGGCAGGGTGCTCGCTCATGGCACGATCCTCGTAGATGTACGCTGACTATAGACCTGCATTCTTCAAGGCTGCCAACGCTGGCGGGTGTCCAGACCTATGTCGGGGTATGGCCTTTGCCGTCAGGAGCGCTAAACTCGGTGTGGCTGTCTTTCTTGTCCACTCTGGCTGGAATAATAAAATGAAAAATAATAATAGCCCGCTACGCCATCTGCCCTGGCTGGTGCTGGCAATCGTAGGTGCGTGCGCCCTGGGTGTTGTGGCATTACGCCGAGGGGAGGCAATCAATGCCTTGTGGATTGTGGTCGCTGCCGTGGCCATCTATCTGGTCGCATACCGTTACTACAGTCTGTTCATCGCCAACAATGTCATGCAGCTCGATGCGCGACGGGCCACGCCGGCTGTGCTCAATAACGATGGTCTGGACTATGTTCCGACCAACAAACACGTGCTGTTCGGTCACCACTTCGCGGCCATTGCCGGTGCCGGTCCGCTGGTCGGTCCGGTACTGGCGGCGCAGATGGGCTACCTGCCCGGCACCCTGTGGCTGATCGCCGGCGTGGTGCTGGCCGGTGCCGTGCAGGACTTCATGGTCCTGTTCATGTCCACCCGCCGCAACGGCCGCTCCCTGGGCGACATGGTCCGTGAAGAAATGGGCCGCATCCCCGGCACCATCGCGCTGTTCGGCTGCTTCCTGATCATGATCATCATCCTCGCTGTGCTGGCGCTGATCGTGGTCAAGGCCCTGGCCGAGAGCCCTTGGGGGATCTTCACGGTGATGGCGACCATCCCGATTGCGATGTTCATGGGCATCTACATGCGCTACATCCGCCCGGGCCGCATCGGTGAGATCTCGGTGATCGGCGTGCTGTTGCTGCTCGGTTCGATCTGGCTCGGCGGGCAGATTGCCGCGGATCCGGTGTGGGCCAAGGCCTTTACCTTCACCGGTATCCAGATCACCTGGATGCTGATCGGTTACGGTTTCGTTGCCGCGGTGTTGCCGGTGTGGCTGATCCTGGCACCCCGTGACTACCTGTCGACCTTCCTGAAAATCGGCACCATCGTGGCCCTGGCCATCGGCATCCTGGTGACCATGCCCGAGCTGAAAATGCCGGCCCTGACCCAGTTCATCGACGGCACCGGCCCGGTCTGGAAGGGCGGTCTGTTCCCGTTCCTGTTCATCACCATCGCCTGTGGCGCGGTGTCGGGCTTCCACGCGCTGATCTCTTCCGGTACCACACCAAAGCTGCTGGATAACGAAACCAATGCCCGCTACATCGGTTACGGTGGCATGCTGATGGAATCCTTCGTGGCCATCATGGCCATGGTCGCCGCCTCGGTGATCGAGCCTGGCGTGTACTTCGCCATGAACAGCCCGGCGGCCGTGGTCGGCGGTGATGTTGTGGCCGTTGCGACAGCCGTCAGTAACTGGGGCTTCGCGATCACGCCGGAAGCCCTGCAAGCGGTGGCCCATGACATTGGTGAAACCACCATCCTGGCCCGTGCCGGTGGTGCGCCGACCCTGGCGGTGGGGATCGCGCAGATCCTGCACAGTGTTCTGCCGGGCGAGAACACCATGGCGTTCTGGTACCACTTCGCGATCCTGTTCGAAGCGCTGTTCATCCTGACCGCAGTCGACGCCGGTACCCGTGCCGGGCGCTTCATGCTTCAGGATCTGCTCGGTTCGTTCGTGCCGGCCCTGCGCCGCACCGAATCCTGGACCGCCAACCTGATCGCCACCGCCGGTTGCGTGGCCATGTGGGGGTATCTGCTGTACCAGGGCGTGATCGATCCGCTGGGCGGCATCAACACCTTGTGGCCGCTGTTCGGTATCTCCAACCAGATGCTGGCCGGTATCGCGCTGATGCTCGGCACCGTGGTGCTGATCAAGATGAAACGCCAGCGCTACATTTGGGTGACCCTGGTGCCAGCCATGTGGTTGCTGATTTGTACCACCACCGCCGGCTTCATCAAGCTGTTCGATGCCAACCCGGCGATCGGCTTCCTCGCCCTGGCGAAAAAATACAGCGATGCATTGGCTAACGGCCAGATCCTCGCCCCGGCCAAGGACATCACGCAGATGCAGCATGTGATTTTCAACGCCTACACCAACGCCACGCTGACCGCGCTGTTTCTGTGCGTGGTGTTCAGCATCCTGTTCTATGCGCTCAAGGTCGGTATTTCCGCCTGGGGCAGCAAAGAGCGTACGGATAAAGAAGCGCCATTCCAGGCTCTGCCGGAAGCGTGATCGAGGATTTGCATCATGTTCAATGACCTGAGTCGCCTCGGTAAATACCTCGGTCAGGCCGCGCGCCTGATGGTCGGCATGCCCGACTACGACAACTACGTCGAGCACATGCAGACCAAGCACCCGGACAAACCGGTGATGAGCTACGAGATGTTCTTTCGCGAGCGTCAGGAAGCCCGTTACGGTGGCAAGGGTGGGCCGAAGTGCTGTTGATCTTGTGGGAGCGAGCTTGCTCGCGATGGACGTCAACGATAACGCGTGCTGTCTGAATGCTCGCGTTATCCTTGCGTCCATCGCGAGCAAGCTCGCTCCTACAGTTGTTTTTGCGTTTCCATTTCCAAGGAGAACCCGTTTGTCCTCCCCCATCCCGGTCACGATCCTCAGCGGCTTCCTCGGCGCCGGCAAGACCACCCTGTTGCGCCACCTGCTCAAGGCCGAGCACGGCCTGAAAATCGCCGTGATCGAGAACGAATTCAGCGACGCCGGTATCGATACCCAATTGTTGGGTGATGAACCGGTCCAGGTGATGACACTCTCCAACGGCTGCGTCTGCTGCACCATCCATACGGACCTGACCAAAGCGCTTTATCTGCTGCTCGAACGTCTGGACCAAGGCGATATCGCCTTCGACCGACTGGTGATCGAATGCACCGGCCTGGCCGATCCTGCACCCGTGGCGCAAACCTTCTTCATCGATGAAGAACTGCGCGAACGCTACATCCTCGACGGCATCATTACGCTGGTCGACGCGGCACATGCCGACTTGCACCTGACCCAGACCATCGCCCAGGCGCAGATCGGTTTCGCCGACCGCTTGCTGGTGAGCAAGCGCGATCTGGTGGACGAACCGATCTTCACCGCATTGAGCGAACGCCTGACCCGCATCAACCGTCGTGCGCCGATCCGCGTGGTCGACCACGGCAAGATCGACCTGGCCGAATTGCTGGACGTACGCGGTTTCAATCTCAACGCCGACCTCGGTGGCGGTGTGAGTTTGCGACCGGTCAGCCAGGCACCGTCCATCGACCGTATTTCCAGTCTGGTCCTGCGCACCGAAAAACCGCTGGATATCGACAAACTCAGCGAGTTCATGAACGAGCTGCTGGAGGAGCATGGCAAGCAGTTGCTGCGCTATAAAGGCGTGTTGAACATCCTCGGCGAGCCGCGGCGGATGGTGTTTCAGGGTGTCCTGAAGTTGTACGGATTCGATTGGGACACGGAGTGGGCTGACGATGAATCGCGTGAAAGCGTGATCGTGTTCATTGCTGACGATTTGCCGGAAGAGAAGATTCGCGAGGGGTTTGCGCGTGTGGCGGCGCAGTAAAGTCAGAAATTGCAGCGAGCTTTGAGCCGCCATCGCGAGCAGGCTCGCTCCCACATTTAAAGTGCAGTTGCCTGTGGGGGTGAGCCCGCTCGCGAAAGCGGTCTAACCGGCGGCACAGTTTTGACCCAGTGCCGACGCAGGACTCAGCAACAAGTCTTCCAGATAATCCAGATGCCGGTTGAGCGCGACTTGCGCCGTTGCTGCATCTCCTCGCTCCAGCGCATCGAGAATCTCTAGGTGCACTTTTCCTGCGCAATAATCCTTCTGCTGCAGAGCAAACTTCGCAATCGCCAACGAAGTCAGTGGGACAAGGCTTTCAAGAAAATGCGCTAGCGGTGCATTTCCCGCCATTTGTGCCAACTGCAAATGAAACTCTCCCGACAAACGAATCGCCCGGCCACGCTCGGCGCATTGACGCTCGTTTTCGACCAGTGTCCGCAGGCGCTTCAAGTCTTGCGCGCAGGCTCGCTGAGCGGCCAGCCGCAACAGCGTGATCTCGGCCAGCCGACGGGCGTGCAGTGTCTGCCGGGTCTGCTCGGCATCAGGCTCGGTGACGCGGGGACGATGGTTGGCGCGCAGGAGGATGATGTGCTGATGGGACAGTCGCCTCAGCACCTCCCGCATGTCGCTGCGCCTTGCACCGAACATCTGCGCAAGGCTTTCTTCCGTAAAGCGACTGGCCGAATGGATGCGCTGCTCGAAAATGGCCTCGAGGACCCGTGAGTACAGATCATCCACGGAAGGGCGGACGGGCAGGGTGGCGAGTGTTTGTGGCGAGGCGAAGCGGTTCATGGCCGATCTCCAGTTCGAAGAGGTTTCAACTGCCGAGGTTGTCTTCCGGGATGTTCAGTTCGATGCCCATGCGTTGACCTTCGCGCAGAATGTGCCGGCGCATCTCGGCGCTGGCCTGGGCGCTGTTCTTGCTGCGGATTGCCCGCACCACGGCTTCGTTTTCTTCAAGTCGCTCGGCCAGATGCTCCGGGGAGTTGCGCAACACTTCGGCGCTTTGCTTGAGGGCATTGCTGGTTTGCTGCACCACACTCTGGAAGATCGGGTTCGACGTCAGCGTGAACAGCTCTTCGTGGAACTCAATGTAGGCGTTTACGCCGGCTTCACTGTCATTGGCCTCCAGGGCTTCGCGCATGTCCATCAAGGTCAGGCGCAGTTGCCCGACCTCTTTGCTGCTGATGGACTGCGCGACGAGGCCGACGATGAATGGCTCAAGGGTGTAGCGCAGTTGCAGCACGTCTTCCAGGCTCGCTGCGGCTACCGCGTTGTCATGGGCCTGGCTGTCTGCGAGATTGGCTTCGAGCACCACCACGCCTTTGCCCGGCATCGAGCGCACCAGTCCGAGGGTTTCCAGAACGATGACGGCTTCACGCAGGCTCGGACGGCTGATACCCAGTTGTTCGGCCAGTTCACGTTGCCCAGGCAACATTTCTCCGGAGCGCCACTGACCTCGGGCCAAAGCGGCCCGAAGTTTTTCTACCACTGAATTGACGACGGTTGATGAGGTAATCACTTGTTCGCTCCACGAGCCGTGCCTGCGGTCGGCAGGCACGGCGATCATTCAGAATTCTTTGGCTGCCGCTTGAGCAACCGGTTTTCTTGGCTGAAAGGTATAACCCGCCTGGCCGGAAAGTACCTTGTTCGCCCGCTGCACATCGATGTCCTTTTCCCACCGCGCGATGGCCACGGTCGCCACACAGTTGCCAATCAGGTTGGTCAGCGCCCGGCCGATGCCCATGAACCAGTCCACGGCCAGCACCAATACCAGGCCCACCACCGGAATTGCCGGAACGGCTGTCAGGGTGGCCGCCAGAATCACCAGCGCCGAGCCAGGAATACCGTGGGCGCCTTTGGATGTGATCAGCGACACCAGCAGAATGGTCAGCAGGTCAGTCATGGCCAGCGGCGTGCCGGTGGCGTTGGCGATGAACACGATGGCCAGGGTCAGGTAGATCGAGAAACCGTCGAGGTTGAACGAGTAACCCGTTGGAATCACCAGGCCGACCGTTGAACTGCCGATGCCTAGGTGCTCAAGCTTGCGCATGATTTGTGGCAGCACCGCGTCGGACGAAGCGGTGCCCATGACGATCAGCAGTTCTTCGCGCAGGTACTTGAGCAACGGCCACATCTTCAAGCCGGAAAGGCGCATCACCAGGCCGAGAATCAGGGCCACGAAGGCAACGCAGGTCAGGTAGAAGAGGCCGACCAGGCTGCCCAGGTGCTGCAGCGAGTCCAGGCCATATTTGCTGGTGGTGAAGGCGATCGCACCGAAAACACCGATCGGTGCCAGCCGCACGATCATGCCCATGATGCGGAAGATCACATGGCTGAGTTCGTTGATCAGCCGCGAAATACCCGATGCCGCCTCGCCCACCAGATTCAGGGCACTGCCGAACAACACTGAAAACAGCAGGACCTGCAGGATATTGTTATCGGCAAAGGCACCGATCACCGAAGTCGGAATCAGGTTCATCAAGAACTGCGCAGTGGTGTGCATGTGCTGACTGCGCTGGGCAATATCGCCCATGTCGGCTGCGGAAAGCTGCTCCAGATGAATGTTCGCGCCGCTGCCGATGCCGGTGCTGAAGGCGAGCACCAGGCCGATCACCAGGGCGATAGTGGTCAGCACTTCGAAGTAGATCACCGATTTCAGACCGATGCGCCCGACCTTTTTCAGGTCGCCGGCGCCGCTGATGCCGCTGACCACCACGCAGAACACGATCAAGCCGATGAGCATCTTGATCAACTTGATGAAACCGTCGCCGAGGGGTTTGAGTTGGGCGGAGTATTCGGGAAGGGTCAGCCCGCAGACGATGCCGAGCACCAGTCCGAGAACCACTTGGAGGAAGATTGAACGCGAGCACCATCTGAGCATGGGAGGAATCCTGGTCGGTGTCCTGGCTGCCGTGTGCGGGGCACATCAGATTCAGGACTTAATTATTGTGGTCTTACCGGTATGTCCAGTGCAGGCGCAGTCTACGCTGGATTTTTTCTCGATTACAAGTGGAAAGCATAAAATTGGCATGACCGGTCTGACCAGTGGCCTAAAGGGAAATCGCGGGCGAAAAAAAACCGGCCAATCACTTGGCCGGTTTTTCATGCTGCGGATTTAACGTCGCAATTAAGCGCCGTACACCGGCAGCTTCTTGCAGATGGCCTTGACCTTCTCACGAACGGCGTCGATTACCGCTTCGTTGTTCAGGTCAGCCAGGATGTCGCAGATCCAGCCGGCCAGTTCCTTGCACTCTGCTTCCTTGAAGCCACGAGTGGTCACAGCCGGAGTGCCGAAGCGCAGGCCGGAGGTGACGAACGGGGAGCGTGGATCGTTTGGCACGGAGTTCTTGTTCACGGTGATGAACGCTTTGCCCAGAGCGGCGTCGGCGTCTTTACCGGAGATTTCCTGCTTGATCAGCGACAACAGGAACAGGTGGTTCTGGGTACCGCCGGAAACCACGTCGAAGCCACGCTCGATGAATACGCTGGCCATGGCCTGGGCGTTTTTCACCACTTGTTGCTGGTATGCCTTGAACTCAGGCTGCAGCGCTTCCTTGAAGCAGATCGCCTTGGCTGCGATCACGTGCTCCAGCGGGCCGCCCTGGGCGCCCGGGAATACTGCGGAGTTCAGCTTCTTCTCGATGTCGGCGTTGGCGCGAGCCAGGATCAGGCCGCCACGTGGACCGCGCAGGGTCTTGTGGGTGGTGGTGGTCACGACGTCAGCGAATGGAACCGGGTTCGGGTAGACACCAGCGGCGACCAGACCGGCCACGTGGGCCATGTCGACGAACAGGTACGCGCCAACCTTGTCGGCGATTGCACGGAAGCGCGGGAAGTCGAGGATCTGCGAGTAGGCAGAGAAACCGGCCACGATCATTTTCGGCTTGTGCTCAACGGCCAGTCGCTCGACTTCGTCGTAGTCGATCAGGCCATTGGCGTCGATGCCGTACTGGATGGCGTTGTACAGCTTGCCCGAGGACGAAACGCTGGCACCGTGGGTCAGGTGACCGCCGTGGGCCAGGCTCATGCCCAGGATGGTGTCGCCGGCCGACAGCAGGGCCAGGTAAACGGCGCTGTTGGCTTGCGAGCCGGCGTGCGGCTGAACGTTGGCGTAGTCGGCGCCGAACAGCTCTTTGGCGCGGTCGATAGCCAGTTGCTCGACGATGTCGACATACTCGCAGCCACCGTAGTAGCGCTTGCCCGGGTAGCCTTCGGCGTACTTGTTGGTCAGTACCGAGCCTTGAGCTTCCATCACAGCAGGGCTGGTGTAGTTTTCCGAAGCGATCAGCTCAATGTGCTCTTCCTGGCGCTGAGCTTCTTGCTCCATGGCGGCAAAGAGATCGGCGTCGTACTTGGCAATAGTCAAATCACGGCTGAACATGGCGGTCCTCAAGGATCGGGGGCGGAAAAGGGGGGCATTCTAACCCAATGGGTTTTAGATGGCATATGAAACGGCATCATGTCGCAGACAAGTGGGCTTCATGACGGGATCAGCGGTGATCGTGCCGGCCTCATCGCGAGCAAGCTCGCTCCCACAGTAGGTCTTTGGTATTCACACATGGTGCGTACACCCCAAAAACCTGTGGGAGCGAGCTTGCTCGCGATGAGGCCAATTGCCGCGCTGCAAACCTCAGTCGAACATGAAGAGGGCATCATTGCTGAACTGCCCTTCGAACCGCCCCGCCGGCATCGGCCGGCCGAACAGGTAACCCTGCACCTCGTCGCAACCGTGTTCCCTTAGAAAATCAAGCTGCTCGTGGGTTTCCACACCCTCGGCGATCACCGCCAGGTTAAGACTGTGGGCCATGGCGATGATCGCCCGGGCGATCTGCGCATCCTGTTCGCCCGAAGGCAATCCGTCGACGAAGGTACGGTCGATTTTCAGTACGTCGATCGGGAACTGCTTGAGGTAGTTGAGCGATGAGTAACCGGTGCCGAAATCGTCGACTGCAATACTCAGGCCGAGGTTCTTCAGGCCGGCGAGTATCTGCATCGCCTCGCTGACTTCGCGCATCAGGATACTTTCGGTGAGTTCCAGCTCCAGACACGCCGGCGGCAGGCCGGTTTCCTTGAGGATGGTGGCGATTCGCGTACCGAGCTGGCCGTCGGAGAACTGCCGCGCCGAGATGTTCACCGACACCTTCGGCACCCGTACCCTGGCCTGATGCCAGGCCTTGAGTTGACGGCAGGCTTCGCTGATCACCCAGTCGCCGACATCCACCACCAGCCCGAGCTCTTCGAGCACCGGAATGAAGTCCCCCGGCGGCACCAGCCCGCGGCGGGGATGACGCCAGCGCAACAGCGCCTCGGCACCGGTCAGGCGCTTGCCGTCGCCGCTGAACTGCGGCTGGTAATACAGCACGAATTCGTTCTGTTCCAGGGCATGGCGCAAATCGCTTTCCAGTTCCAGTCGCTCCAGGGCGCTGGCGTTCATGTCCGCCTGATAGAACTGGAAGTTGTTCTTGCCACGCTCCTTGGCGTGGTACATCGCCGTGTCGGCGTTCTTCATCAACTGGCTGAGTTCGTTGCCGTCCTGCGGACTCAGGGCGATGCCGATACTGGCCGTGACGAAGAACTCGCGGCCCTCGAGCACAAAGGGTTTCACCAGGCTGGCGAGTATCTGTTCGGCCACGTGGATGGCCCGGTTCAAGGCGATTTCACGGTTGGCTCGCGGTTGCAGGAGCAAGGTGAATTCGTCACCGCCCATGCGCGCCACCGTGTCGTCATCGTCGACGCAACCGAGCAGGCGCGTGGCCATCTCCTTGAGCATGCGGTCGCCGGCGGCGTGGCCGAGGGAGTCGTTGATCGGTTTGAAACGATCGAGATCGAGGAACATCAGCACCACCCACGACTTCTGCCGTTCGGCCGATTGCAATGCCGTGTACAGGCGATCCTGGAACAGCGTGCGGTTGGGCAGGTGGGTCAGGGCGTCGTAGTAGGCGAGGCGATGAATCCGCTGCTCGCTGGCCTTGCGCTCGCTGATGTCGCTGAAGAAACACACATAACTGGCCAGGTCGCCTTCGTCGTCGAGTACGGCGGTAATCCCGACCCAGGCCGGGTAATGCTCGCCGTTGCGGCGCTTGAGCCAGACTTCGCCTTCCCAGGTACTGTGCTGGCCCAATTGCTTGAGCACATAACGCAGATGCGCTTCCTGCTGCTCGTCGACGGTCAGCATGTTCGGCAACTGGTCGAGCACCTGTTCCACGGCATAGCCGCTGACACGGCTGAAGGCTTCGTTGGCCTGGACGATATAGCCGGCCGGGTCGGTGATCAGGATCGCCGAGGTCGAGTGCTCGAATACCGTGGCGGCCATGCGCAAGTCTTTTTCGGCCCGGCGTTGCTGGCTGATGTCGCGACCGACGCCGAGTACGCCTTCGAACGTCCCGTGCTCGTCCCAGACCAATACCAGGCGCAGTTCGATCGGGATCTTGCGCCCGTCGGCCCGCAGGCAATCGAACAGGAACAGTTGGGTTTGTACCTGGCTGCGTAACACCGCCAGTTGGTCCGGCTGATCCAGCGCCTTGCTGACCCGGTCCATCAGGTGGTAGATGCCGGTCAGTTGTTGCGGGTTGGCGATGGTCGATTGCCAGCCGTTCTGGAAGATCCACTCGGCGTCATAGCCCAGCACGGCTTGCACCGAAGGGCTGACGTAATTGAGGTTGAGGCGGTTGTCAGTGGAGAAAATCACGTCGCTGATGCTTTCGGCGAGCATGCGGTAGCGCTGCTCGCTGTCGCGCAGGGATTCGCTGGCTTCGATCTGGTCGGTGATGTCCTTGGCCACGCCGATGATCCGCGTGACCTGGTCCTCGTTGTCCCGCGCCAGTGCCTGCTCGCGAATCTCGAAGCGTCGCCACTGGCCGTCCCGATGGCGGAAGCGCAACTGACACTGCATCAACTGGCGATAACCGGCCTGGCGCTGGATCTGGCGGGAGCGGTGGTAATAGTCGGCGTCTTCGGGGTGCAGGAGGATTTCCCAGAAGTATTCGCCCATCTGGTGCAGTTCTGTGCGGTTGTAACCCAGCGTCTGGCCCAGATGGTGGTTGCTGTAGATCATGCGCTGGCTGATTACATCCTGCACATACAGATGATCCGGTACGGTACGCACCACGTCCGACCAAAACCCTTCGCGTTCCTGCAACGACAGTTCGATGAGCTTGCGGCTGGTGATGTCGGTGATGCTCAAAATTACCGATTTATAGTCGTCCTGGGTTTGCGGCAGGCGCAGTACCAGCCACAGGTGCTGGTCGCGACCGCCGGCATCCTGCAATTTGATTTCCAGCTCAAGCTGTTGCTGCTGATTGAGCACCGCGTCGAGCACCTGGTTGCCGATGGCGGTGCCGTCCAGGGGATGGCCGTCGATCAGCAGCTTCCAGGCTTTATTGGCGTTATCGACATTGAGCAACTGCAGTGCGACCTGGTTAACCTCTGTGATCCGCAGTTCCTGCAGCAGTTGTCGGCGTTTTTCCGGGATCGCCAGCCACGCTTGCAGTTGTTCGCTGTCCTGCAGGTGTGCCTTGTCGAAAAAGCTCTTCAGCCCGGACATGTCGAGGACGCACAAGGCCACACCGGTGCCTTCGAAAATGTCCTGATAACGCCGGCGGCCTTCATTCAATTGGCGTTGACGCCGGCGCATGTTCAGCAAAGCGATGAACGGCAGCATGGAAAACGCCAGGCCCAGCAGGCATTTGCCGATGAACGCCGGAAGCAGCGCTTCCAGTACGCGCTGACGGTCAAACAAGCCGCGCAATTGCCAATCGCTGCTGCTCAGCGGAACCGTCAGCACACTGTTGGCGACATCGTCCTCGGTCAGTGTGCCCGGATTGACCGAGGGCAATCCTTCGTCACGGCTGATGATCTGATGATTGATGCGGTTTTCCACCAGCCACAACGGACGGCTTCCGGTCTCGTTTTGCTTGGTCAAGGACGAAAAGAAGGTCGGTGTCAGGCGCAAGGCCCAGTAGCCCCGGGAACTGCCACTGGCCTGATGCAGCAATAAATGCACCACGGAGCCATCGGTGGCGTTGCTGAAGTAGTGCGCCTGGGCGCGGCTGCGGCGTACCAGATCACCCAGGTAGTCACTGTCTTCGCTGTCGGGAGCGCTGTCACTGATGACTTTCCCCGAGGGGCTGAGCAAGGCCAGGCTGCGCAGTTCCGGTAGCGACTGTTGCAGCTTGCGCAGCAGGGCCTGCAGTTCATCGGCATCCTGCGGTTGCTCGAAGATGGGCAACAGGTTGAGGGCAATCTGGGCGTTGAGTGCCATGTTCAGGCTGACCTGAGCGGCCAGATCGGCGGTGTAGTCGATGGTGTACTGGCGTTGGTTTTTCTGGGTTTCGCGCAACTGATCGAGCAACTGCCAGAACAGCAATGCCAGCAGCAACAATGCAAGTGTCGCCAAGGTGCCCTTCAAGGTTCCGCGCAGAGGGGAGCCGGGCGCTATGGTCGGCGCACTGGAAGTCAGGGGCGGAGGGACATTGGACAAGCTGTAATCCTGCGGTTTGGCTGGACTGGCGCGACGTGCACTATAAGCCGGACGCCCGAAGGGCGGCTAGCATGCCTTGAGTTGTGGCGAAGTGCCAGCCCCAGCCCGTCGGCTGGACTGCCATCGGTCATTAAGGTAGCTTTGCCGGTTACGCGGGAGCGTTCCAGCTCCGGGGGGGCGTTCTCAATTAGTTTCCGCACCGCGCCGGGTCTGCTGTTGTGCAGGGCAAGGCGCGAGAAGCGTGGTTTGGTCATTCCAAATAAGCTTCGAGCAACGCAGCCCTGCACAACAGCAGACCCGGCCCTTCGGGTTGTGCCTTAAAGCGGGCCAGGCTGCGTTGCAGGCCTTGGAAAGGGAGCGACCATTTCCAGCGGCCTGCGCCTTGCCTGGCCCGCTTTAAGGCGACAACGCGGCGTGGAAACTAATTGAGAACGCCCCCATACTCAGGCTTTTTCAGCGCGCCTATATTGAAAGCTCTCAATCGGGTGACGCGCACAGCCTGGCCAGGCTTCGCCTGTGCCCTAATCATTCATCAGTCACTGACCCTAGGTTCTCCATGGCTCAATACGTATTCACCATGCATCGGCTGGGCAAAGTTGTTCCGCCGAAGCGGGAAATCCTGAAAAACATTTCTCTGTCGTTCTTCCCCGGCGCCAAGATCGGTGTCCTCGGCCTCAACGGTTCGGGTAAGTCCACGCTGTTGAAAATCATGGCTGGCGTCGACACCGAATTCGAGGGCGAAGCCCGTCCGATGCCGGAGCTGAACATCGGCTACCTGCCGCAGGAACCACAACTGGATCCGACCAAGACCGTGCGTGAAGTGGTCGAGGAAGCGGTCAGCGTGATCAAGGACGCCCAGGCACGCCTGGACGAGGTCTACGCGGCATACGCCGATCCGGATGCCGACTTCGACAAGCTGGCCGCCGAACAGGCCAAGCTCGAAGCCATCCTGCAAGCCAGCGACGGCCACAACCTGGAGCGCCAGCTGGAAGTCGCCGCCGATGCGTTGCGCCTGCCCGCCTGGGATGCCAAGGTCGAACACCTGTCCGGTGGTGAAAAGCGTCGTGTGGCCCTGTGCCGCCTGCTGCTGTCCGCACCGGACATGCTGCTGCTCGACGAGCCGACCAACCACCTGGACGCCGACTCCGTTGCATGGCTCGAGCATTTCCTGCACGACTTCCCGGGTACTGTGGTTGCGATCACGCACGACCGTTACTTCCTGGACAACGTCGCTGGCTGGATTCTGGAACTCGACCGCGGTGCGGGCATTCCGTACGAGGGCAACTATTCGGGTTGGCTGGAAGCCAAGTCCGATCGTCTGGCTGCCGAATCCAAGCAGCAGTCGGCTCATGAAAAGGCCATGAAGGAAGAACTGGAATGGGTGCGCAAAGGCGCCAAGGCCCGCCAGTCGAAATCCAAGGCTCGTCTGCAACGCTTCGAAGAGATGCAATCGCAGGAATTCCAGAAGCGCAGCGAAACCAACGAGATCTACATCCCGGCCGGTCCGCGCCTGGGCGATAAGGTCATCGAATTCAAGAACGTTACCAAGGGTTATGGCGACCGCGTGCTGATCGACAACCTGTCGTTCTCCATGCCTAAAGGCGCCATCGTCGGCGTGATCGGCGGTAACGGTGCTGGTAAATCGACCCTGTTCCGCATGCTGATGGGCAAGGAAACGCCGGATTCTGGCAGCATCGAAGTCGGCGAAACCGTGCAACTGGCTTGCGTGGATCAGAGCCGCGAAGACCTGGACGGCAGCAAGACCGTGTTCCAGCAGATTTCCGACGGTTCCGACCAGATCCGCATCGGCAACTACGAGATCCCGTCGCGCACCTACGTTGGTCGCTTCAACTTCAAGGGCGGCGATCAGCAGAAGTTCGTCAAGGACCTGTCCGGTGGTGAGCGTGGTCGCTTGCACCTGGCCCTGACCCTGAAAGAGGGCGGCAACGTCCTGCTGCTCGACGAACCGTCCAACGACCTCGACGTTGAAACCCTGCGTTCCCTGGAAGAGGCCCTGCTGGACTTCCCGGGCGCCGCCATTGTGATCTCCCACGACCGGTGGTTCCTTGACCGCGTCGCGACGCACATCCTGGCGTACGAAGACGACTCGCAAGCGGTGTTCTTCGAAGGCAACTACACCGAGTACGAAGCCGACCGTAAAAAGCGTCTCGGCGAAGCGGCTGCCCAGCCGCATCGTGTACGGCACAAGAAACTGGCCTGATTTCGGGTTGGTTGCATAAAGAGCGGAGCCTTCGGGCTCCGTTTTTTTTGCGCGTTTTTTCAGGGATACCGAGGTGGATTCATCGCTGGCAAGCCAGCTCCCACAGGGTTTGGGTAATGCCCAAAATGTGTGCTCGGCCAAAATTTGTGGGAGCTGGCTTGCCAGCGATGGCGATGTAACTGTTGGTGCAAGACTTGAGTTGCTCTCCCCATTAAGGTGCATGAATGACCTGGAAAATAGGGTTTATTTATATCATTCGCACCATTTAATTTCATTAATGCGACATTTTGCTCTGTTCTTGTGCGCGAATCGTTTGTTACAGTCCGGCTCAATCTCCTCCAACGACAATAAATTTGCCGAGACTTTTCCATGATCGAATCCGTCGAATCCTTCCTTGCGCGCCTGAAAAAACGCGACCCGGATCAACCCGAGTTTCACCAGGCTGTCGAAGAAGTCCTGCGTACCCTGTGGCCTTTTCTTGAAGTCAATCCGCATTACCTGACCTCCGGCATCCTGGAGCGCATCTGCGAGCCGGAGCGAGCGGTGGTGTTTCGCGTGTCGTGGGTCGACGATCAGGGCAAGGTCCAGGTCAATCGTGGTTTCCGCATCCAGATGAACAGCGCGATCGGCCCGTACAAGGGTGGCCTGCGTTTTCACCCGTCGGTGAACATGGGCGTCCTGAAATTCCTCGCCTTCGAACAGACCTTCAAAAACTCCCTGACTTCACTGCCCATGGGCGGCGGCAAGGGTGGTTCTGACTTCGACCCCAAAGGCAAAAGCGACGCGGAAGTCATGCGCTTCTGCCAAGCCTTCATGAGCGAGCTGTACCGCCACATTGGCGCGGACGTTGACGTGCCGGCCGGGGATATCGGTGTCGGCGCGCGGGAAATCGGCTTCCTGTTCGGTCAGTACAAGCGCCTGAGCAACCAGTTCACCAGCGTGCTGACCGGCAAAGGTCCAAGCTACGGCGGCAGCCTGATTCGTCCGGAAGCCACCGGTTTCGGTTGCGTGTACTTCGCCGAAGAAATGCTCAAGCGCCGCGGTCTGGCCGTGGAAGGTAAACGCGTAGCGATCTCCGGCTCCGGCAACGTTGCGCAATACGCGGCGCGCAAGGTCATGGACCTGGGCGGCAAAGTGATTTCGCTGTCCGACTCCGAAGGCACGTTGTATTGCGAAAGCGGTTTGACCGAGGAGCAATGGCTGGCGGTGCTGGAACTGAAAAACGTACAGCGCGGGCGCATCCGTGAACTGGCCGGCCGTTTTGGCCTGGAGTTTCGCGCAGGTGAGCTTCCGTGGAGCCTGAGCTGCGATATCGCGCTGCCGTGCGCGACGCAGAACGAACTGGACGCCGAAGCCGCTCGCACCTTGCTGCGCAACGGCTGCATCTGCGTGGCCGAGGGCGCGAACATGCCGACCACCCTGGAGGCGGTGGACCTGTTCATCGACGCCGATATTCTGTTCGCGCCGGGCAAGGCGTCCAATGCCGGTGGCGTGGCGGTGAGCGGACTGGAGATGTCGCAGAACGCCATGCGCCTGGCATGGACCGGTGGCGAAGTGGACAGCAAGCTGCACGCGATCATGCAGTCGATTCACCACGCCTGCGTGCATTACGGCGAAGAGAATGGTCGGGTCAACTACGTCAAGGGGGCGAACATCGCGGGCTTCGTCAAAGTTGCCGATGCCATGCTTGCCCAGGGCGTGGTCTAAGTCGGCTCGATGCGGATCACTTCAATCAGTTGATCCCCGGCAGGGCGCTGCCACAGCACTTCGTCGTTGAGTCGTGCACCGAGCAGTGCCCGCCCCAGCGGTGAACCCCAATTGATCAGGCCGTGGGCGGCATCGGCCTGATCTTCGCCCACCAGTTGTACTCGGCGTTCGGTGGCGTGCTCATCGGCGTAGGTTACCCAACTGCCGATCTGCACTTTTTCGGTTGAAGTCGCGGCGGGTACCACCTGAGCGCTGCCCAGGCGCTGCTTGAAGTAACGCAGATCACGTTCGAGATCGGCCAGGCGCTGCTTGTCCGCCTGCTCGCCTTTTGCCGATTGTTCGGCGTGCAGGCTTTGCAGTTCAGCGACTTTACCCTGCAACAGGCTCAGGCCTTGCGGCGTGACGTAATTGGGCTGCGCGCTGACCTGGCGTTCGACTGGCTGATCGGCCTGCGCGGCGGCGTTATCTTCATTGACGAAGGCACGACTCATGAAATTCTCCCGATATAGAATTTGGGCCATGGTCGCAGGCATTTGGTTTCACTGGATGTCTGAAAGCGACTTACGGCGAGTGACAGGCCCGGGCGGCATTCTGATCCTTCTGCTGCCAGGCCGATACGCGGCTGATAAGGAAAGTCTAGAAGTGGATGCGTCGGGTGTTTGTGAAAGGTGTGTATGCATTTTGTCGAGCGCCACGTACCCCTGTGGGAGCGGGCTTGCTCGCGAATGCGATTTGTCATTCAAAATTAATGCTGACTGACACACCGCTTTCGCGAGCAAGCCCGCTCCCACAAGGGTACGTGGCGTTGGGATCAGTAGTGATACCACTTCAGCTCAAGCATCACTTCGTTCTCGGCCGACGCCAAATGGCTGAACTCCCGCTGGGCGCTCAAGCGCAGTCCGAGATTGCGGGAGATTTCCCATTGCTGCTTCAGGCTCAGGCTGCGGCGCACTTCACCATTGGTGAAAAAGTCGCCCTTGGCTTCGAGGCTCAAATTGCCCAGCGGGTTTTTCCACAGCACCCCACTGTTGAAACCGGCGGCCGGCGCGATGAATTCGGCGAAGTCGTTGTTGTGCTCGATACGCACAGTGCCCAGGACAAATCCGAGCATGTCCTCGCTCAGTTGCCAGGTTCCACCACCACCGCCGTTGACATGGCTGACCAGGGTTTGGTCATCGTGCTTGCCCGGCACCCGTTCCAGGCCACCCGTGACTTGCCATGACAGCGGTTGCAGCAATTCGTTACGCGGGGTCAGGGAGCGAATGGTTGCGAGGTCCAGTTGCTGCACCTGCCAGTCGTTGCCTTCGTACTGGCGCAGTTTCAATTGCAGGATTTCGATCTGCGCGCCAAGGGGAAAGCTTTCGCTGTTGTCATTGAGGTCGTGATAAGCCATGCGCAAGCCGTACTCGCCAAAGGCTTTGTCTCCACGGGTGCCGAGACCGAGCTGCCAGGTGCGCGACTCGTGACCGTCTTCAGGCAGGCCGGGTTGCGGGATATTCAGCTCCGGCGCCGGGTTCTGGTTGATCGCCCGCAGCAGTTCGAAGCTGCGCTGGGCGCGCGCCGGATCGCGTTCCTGGCCGTTGGCGCGATAGCGCTCCAGGCGATAGGCGGCATCGATGATCAGCGCCTGGCGGTCGCGGGGTTGTGCCTTGAACGCCGGATCGTGCAGTTGTTTCTGGTCGGCGCTGACTTTCAGCACCCATTGCTGCTCTTGCGGGTTCAACGGCTCGGCGCGACTGAGCAACTCGCGCTCCCGGGACGGGCGATACTGGATCGATTCCACCAGCCCGGCCGCTTTCACGGCCTTGACGGTGTCGGTGGGGATGGCCGTGAGCGGGAATTGATCCGTCAGGCGCAGGCCCGGACGGGCCACTTGCAGCAGTTCCAGCAAGCGGTATGAGCAGTTTTCGTCGAAGAAGAAATAGTCGAACTTGATCTGTTTCAGCTCCCAGACGTGCTCGACCATGCGTGCGGTTTCCTGTGGGGTCAGGTTAAGGCGGTACTCCCACAGGTCGCGGTTTTCCAGGCTGCGGTATTCCGAGAGTTTTTCCTGATAGGGCACCATCGCGAACAGGCCGGGATAACCGCCCATCAGGCCTTTCCAGGCATAGATGATGCTGTTGTCCGAGCCCTCGATGTAGGCGCCGAAGTTGATCGCGTAACTGAGCAGCGAAGTCTTGTCGGTCTTCACTTCGGCCTGGTCGATGCGCAGCAGGGTATGGCCGAACATCGAGGAGGGGCTGTTCAGGTAGGCCGCCGGGAAGATCATCACTGCGCTGTCGGGCGAGACGTCCTTGAACCATTGTTTGAACGCTGCGCAGTCCGGCGTTGGCAGACCGGTCAGGTCGAGTTGTTCCTTCAGCCAGCGGGTGCGCGCCGGGTAGACGCATTGCGCATGTTGTTCACCGGCACTGGCCGGGGCATACAAGGCTTGTACAGTCGCCGCCAGTTCATGGTCCGGATGTTCGTTGCCATCGGTGGCGAGGAAGAATTTCCGGTCGCTGACATAGCTGCGCCAGCCGCCGAGCTTGGCGGTTTCGTAATGGCCCAGGGATATCCAGAAAGGGTCGTTGGCCAGTTGCTGCAAGCGTTGTGGGTCGATGTGAGGCGCGGCGGACAGTGGGGCGCAGACACACAGCGCCAGCCAGGCAAGGCGTTTGAACATAGATGGCAACTTAAACAGGAAAAAAACCAGGACCAGCGCAATTGATGGTTGGCATTACCCAAAAAGGGGGCAGGTCCAAAAACAAAACCCGCTTCCCGAAAGAAGCGGGGCGGGTCGAGCTTAAGCTTGAGTTGCGTACTTGGCCAGACGAGGGTCGGCTTTGAGCACGGCCAGGGTGTTGGTATGCACATCTTCGGCAGTCACGTCAGCCTTGCTGAAGATCTGCTGGAAGTGCTCATGAGTGACAGCGGCGAAGTGCGCACGGTCTTCCGGCGCTACGCCCAGTACCACGGCATAGGTGGTCAGCGCTTCGCCCTGACCCTTGGCCATGTCTTCGGACAGTTCGTTCATCATGCCGTTCATGGCAAACCAGGATTTGCCGCCGTAGGTCAGCGACGCATTGGTTGCGCAACCGTTGGTGCCGGATGTCATGCCGAAGGTTGCGTTGCCGGAAGTGCCGTTGGTGGTGGATGCCAGGAAGTGAGCCGGAGTACCACGCTGGCCTTCGAACAGCATGTTGCCCCAACCGCAATCCGGGCCGCCTGGCGCCTGAGCCATGGCGTTGATGGATACAGCGGTGAAGAGAGTACCAAGAAGAATCCGTTTCATAGCTTTGTTCTCTTTATGTGCATACCAGTTTGACAAGGGGTTCTGGCCCGTCTGGTGCCAGTGGGCCGGTCATTAGTCCAGCCGCGCAGTTTGGAGTTTAGGCACGATCGCGGGGTTCCGTGATTTTTTGCAAAAACAATCGTCGCAAACAGTGATTTGGCGCGGCTCTACGTCGGGGTTTCGGCTTGTCTATGCTTTGGCCTGCGGCACTCCTTGCCAGTCGGGCATGGGCAGCGCCAGAATGCTGCCATCTGCCCCGCCTGATTGTTAAGGAAGCCCGATGCCTGATCCTGTTGCTGCCAGCTTGCGTCTAGCGCCCGAAGCGCTGACCCGTCCGTTTTCCGCTGAACAGTTCAGCTTCTCTACCACCAATGATCTGGAGCCCTTTCGCGGTGTGCTTGGCCAGGAACGTGCGGTCGAAGCCTTGCAGTTCGGTGTGGCCATGCCACGCCCCGGTTACAACGTATTCGTCATGGGCGAACCCGGGACTGGCCGGTTCTCGTTCGTCAAACGCTACCTCAAGGCCGAAGGCAAGCGCCTGCAGACTCCGGCTGACTGGGTCTACGTCAACAATTTCGATGAGCCGCGCGAGCCGCGCGCACTGGAACTGCCGTCGGGCACCGCCGGTGCCTTCATCAGTGACATCAACGGCTTGATCGACAACCTGCTGGCGACGTTTCCGGCTGTCTTCGAGCATCCGTCCTACCAACAGAAGAAAAGTGGCATCGACCGCGCCTTCAACCAGCGCTACGACAAGGCCCTGGACGTCATCGAGCGTCTGGCGCTGGAAAAGGACGTCGCGCTCTACCGCGACGCCAGCAATATCGCCTTCACCCCGATGGGCGACGGCAAGGCGTTGGACGAAGCTGAATTCGCCCAGTTGCCGGAAGCCGAACGCGAGCGCTTTCACGAGGATATTTCGGCACTGGAAGAGCGCCTGAACGAAGAGCTCGCCAGCCTGCCGCAATGGAAGCGTGAGTCGAGCAACCAGTTGCGTCATCTGAACGAAGAGACCATCACCCTGGCCTTGCAACCCTTGTTGTCGCCATTGTCGGAGAAGTACGCCGAGAACGCGGCGGTTTGCGGTTATCTACAAGCGATGCAGGTGTATTTGCTCAAGACCGTGGTCGAGCAACTGGTGGACGACAGCAAGACCGACGCTGTCGCCCGCAAGTTGCTGGAAGAACAATACGCGCCGAGCCTGGTGGTCGGTCACTCGGCCAGCGGCGGTGCGCCGGTGGTGTTCGAGCCGCACCCGACCTACGAAAACCTCTTCGGTCGTATCGAATACAGCACCGACCAGGGCGCGCTGTATACCACCTACCGCCAACTGCGGCCGGGGGCCTTGCACCGGGCCAACGGTGGTTTCCTGATCCTTGAAGCGGACAAAATGCTCAGCGAGCCATTCGTGTGGGACGCGCTGAAACGCGCCCTGCAATCGCGCAAGCTGAAAATGGAATCACCGCTGGGCGAGCTGGGCCGTCTGGCCACCGTGACCCTGACACCGCAACACATTCCGCTGCAGGTCAAAGTCGTCATCATCGGTGCCCGTCAGCTGTATTACACGCTGCAAGACCTCGATCCGGACTTCCAGGAGATGTTCCGCGTCCTGGTGGATTTCGACGAAGACATCCCGATGGTTGACGAGAGCCTGGAGCAGTTCGCCCAGTTGCTCAAAACCCGTACTTCCGAAGAAGGCATGGCACCGCTGACGGCCGATGCGGTGGCGCGTCTGGCGACTTACAGCGCCCGCCTGGCCGAGCACCAGGGGCGCTTGTCGGCGCGTATCGGTGACTTGTTCCAGCTGGTCAGCGAGGCCGATTTCATCCGCCACCTGGCCGGTGATGAAATGACCGACGCCGGGCACATCGAACGGGCACTCAAGGCCAAGGCCACGCGAACCGGGCGGGTTTCGGCGCGGATTCTCGACGACATGCTGGCCGGGATCATCCTGATCGACACTGATGGCGCAGCGGTCGGCAAGTGCAACGGCTTGACCGTGCTGGAGGTCGGCGACTCGGCTTTCGGTGTACCGGCGCGGATTTCCGCCACGGTGTACCCGGGTGGCAGCGGTATTGTCGACATCGAGCGCGAGGTCAACCTCGGCCAGCCGATCCACTCCAAGGGCGTGATGATCCTCACGGGGTATCTGGGCAGCCGCTACGCCCAGGAATTCCCGCTGGCGATTTCCGCGAGCATCGCCCTGGAGCAATCCTATGGTTATGTCGATGGCGACAGTGCGTCCCTGGGCGAGGCCTGCACCCTGATCTCGGCCTTGTCGAAAACCCCGCTCAAACAGTGCTTTGCCATCACCGGTTCGATCAACCAGTTCGGCGAAGTGCAGGCGGTCGGCGGGGTCAACGAGAAGATCGAGGGCTTCTTCCGTCTGTGCGAAGCCCGCGGGTTGACGGGCGAGCAGGGGGCAATCATTCCTCACGCCAACGTCGCCACGCTGATGCTCGACGAGAAGGTGCTGGCGGCGGTGCGTGCGGGGCAGTTCCATGTGTACGCGGTCCGTCAGGCCGACGAAGCCTTGAGTTTGCTGGTCGGCGAGCCGGCCGGCGAACCGGACGAAAATGGCGAGTTCCCTGAAGGCAGCGTGAACGCGCGGGTCGTGGAGCGCTTGCGGGTTATCGCGGAAATGATCAGCGAGGATGATCTGAAGGAAGCCGAGAAGGAGTTGGCGCAAGAGGCGTTGGCGGAAACCAAGCCTGCGTGATGCATCGTTGATCTGAAACTGTGCAATCCCTTAATGAAATGGCTACCCCCGCTGCCCCCTGTGATCGCCCACTAAGCTTTCACAGGGGGTTTATCGGAGATCGTTGCCATGAACAAAGTCGCTATTGCCGCCATCGACCTGGGAAAACACTCTTTTCACCTGCACGCTCAAGATGAGCGCGGTCATGAGCTTTGCCGTAAAAAGTTTACTCGGCCGTCTCTCATTCAATATCTGGCCAACCTCGATCCCTGTACGGTCGCGATGGAGGCCTGCGGTGGAGCCCACTTCATGGCACAGGAGGTGGCCAAACTGGGGCATACACCCAAGCTGATTGCCCCGCATCTGGTGCGCCCCTACGTCAAAAGCAACAAGAATGACTTCGCCGACGCCGAAGCGATCTGCGAGGCGGCGACCCGCCCGACCATGCGTTTTGTGGCCGCCAAGACCCAGGCCCAGCAGGTGCTGGCCATGCTCAACTCGACACGTGATGCGTTCATCAAAGACCGTACCGCTACCGTCAATCGGATTCACGCCGCTCTCCTGGAGGTTGGCGTCAGCCTGGCCCCAGGTTTCAAGTCCATCAAAGAACTTCCGGCGCTGCTGGAAGCGAGTTCATTTTCTGCCCCTCTCAAAAACATTCTGATGAGGCTGCATGGGCATTTCTGTTATCTGGATGAGCAGGTCAAGACCTCGGACAAAGACCTTGAGTGCCAAGCCGCTGAAGATGATCTGGCGGCTCGTTTGATGACCATGCCGTGTGTCGGCCCGATCACCTCCAGCGCCCTGGCTGCCGAGCTCGGTGATGGCAAACAGTTCAAGTGCGGGCGAGGTTATGCGGCCTCCATCGGCTTGGTGCCCAAACAGCACTCCACGGGCGGCCAAACAGTGCTTTTGGGCATCAGTAAACGCGGCGATCGAAATCAGAGGCGCCTGCTTATCCAGTGCGCCCGGGTTTATTTAATACAGCTGGACCGCCAGAAAGGCGCTTTGGCGGACTGGGTCCGCCAGCTCTTGGCATCGCACCATCACTCCAATCTCGTGGTCTGCGCGCTGGCCAACAAGCTGGCCAGGATCGCTTGGGGGATTGCGGCCCATCACACTGAATTCGATGCGGGGCCAGCCGCGATGAACGCCTGACCCCGCTGTCACCCGAGCACCACCCACCTGGTTTTGCGATGCTGGATAACAGATGACGTGAACGGCCACCCGGCCTGACGATAACCCTGGGCTCTCACACGGCTGAAAGGCCGTTCTCTTAATCAGGATCGTTGGGCATCGATTCTCATCGAGGCGCTGGGGCTACAACCCCAACTCAGACGCCGGATAGATGAAAGCAAGCCAAACACGCATCAAAAACAGTATTGCAGAAAAGGGGGTAACCATAGATGTGGGAGCGAGCTTGCTCCGGGCGGCGTTCCGACGATAGCGGAATTTCATTCGACCAATATGTTGAATGTTCGACCGCCATCGCGAGCAAGTTTTTTTGTGGTGGGCATCGAAAAGCGTCGTCGAAATGACGTCAATATTCACACTATGACCATTCGGCGCCTTTCGGTCTCGCCTCGGCCTGCAAGCCAGACTTTTCTTCTATTCTCTGCTCAGGGATATCGACAGTAATCACAGGATCGAAACAGCCTTCACATGGGGGCTGAATACCGGATCTACCGAGGGTCGCCGCCATGTCGCGCAACCTCTGCCTCACCCGTCAATGCCTGGGCCTTGTGACCCGTATCGAGTGTGCCATCCGTCCGTTGGCAGGAGACACGGGCATGTGGACTCTGTTGTTCGCCGCCGGAATGGCCGGTGAACAACCTTCGGCCATCAAGGCCCAAGGCCCGTTTCATGGTCCAATCGCCGCTGAATCAATCCTCGACACCATCGTTGAAAGCCTGACCTTGCACGGCTACGAATTGGCCGACGATCCGCAAATCTGGTGCCTGCACCTGCAAGCCCAGTTGCGGGAAATCAACGGTGGTCGCTGCCGTAACCTGGGCGGCTTCGAGTTTCACCCCGAGCACTGAGTCGCACTATTGATCAAGGCGTGTCATGTCGGCCTTGTCGAGTTTGACCTCGAAACCATATTGCACGGTGGCGAGGTCAGTGCGCTGATAGGTTTCCAGGCGCGTAGGATGCCCGTAGAAGTAATGCACGGCAAATTGCGCCCGGCCTTGTGCGTTCGCGCCATGGCTGACCGATAGAATTTCCTTCAAGTAATTGCCACTGTCGTCCTTGGCGAAAAAGCGCCAGTCCTGGGCGGGAAATGCCTTCAGATTCACTATCAGAGCATTGTCCTTGAGCTCAAGGCCTTTGGGCAGTTGACGGGTATCGAGGGTTTTTTGCTCGATCGTGGCCAGGAACAGTGGCATCGAGCCCACTGCGTAGGCCGGCGTTTCCGGAAACAGATTCAGATCGTAGGTGATGGTGCCGCGCAGTGGATCGATCTGGTAGGCCTCCGGTGACAGCTCGATCGGTTCGTCGCGTTTGCCAAGAGTGTCTTCGGTAAAGAAGCTCACCGGGCTTTCACCGGGGTTGAGTGATGTGCCCAGCAGTTCATCGTTGAAGCTGCGCAGATGGGTGAATTCGATTCGAGCAGCGCTGGGGTCGTCGACCGACTGGCTGATGCTGACGTTCTTTTTCAGTTGATCCTCGCTCAGCGTTGCCCCTTTTAGCCAGGTTGCGGCCTGGTCGTCATAGACCACCACAGGCAGGTTCAAGGGCTGAATGCCCTTGTCCGGGGTCTCGGCATCGAAGTGCCGGACCGGCAGGTCAAGGTCCTTGCGGGTGACCGTGACGGCGGAAAAATCCAGCATGCTGACTTCGAGTGTTTCGATCGTCCCGTTGAAATATACCTTTGAATAGCGTCGGGTCTGCCGTTTCTCAAAGGTGCGTTGTTCTTCGTCCAGTTGCTTTTCCAGCGTCTCGCTCCAGCTCTGTTGTTGCTGCATCTTGGCCAGTTGCTGCCGATAGAAGGCAATTTGTGCCGCGGTTTCGTTGATCGAACCTGCGCGCGTGATGTATTGCCCGGTGCTGTCCCTGGCCTGGACGATCAACGGGTTCAGTGGTGTTTCACTGACTTCAGGCGCCAGCGGCGCGCTGTCGTTGTATTCGATTTCCGCGTAGTTGTTCGTCAGTGTGAGCAAGGTGACGCTCAGGTTGTCATTGGTGCGGGTCTGGCCGATGTCCTTTTTCGTCAGGTCGAAACTGTAGAGCCGGCGGGGCGCGATGACTTCGACCTTACCCTGCAGGCTCACGGGCTGCGGCTGGTTTTTTTTGTCTATGTCGAGGCCTTCGATGAAGGGGTAAGACACTGTCAGGTCATCGGGGTTGGTCAGGTTGGAGCTCGATGGGCTGAGTTGAATGCCGGGGTCGGTTTCCGACCATTCCGGCTGGAAGGCAATGACCCGTTTATTGCTCAGGGTGACGGACTGCCACTCCAGGCCGTGGGGAAACAAAAACGCGGCAGGAACGCTGAACGTGAAGGGAAACACCGGTTGCAGATCGGTCAGGTAGTCGGAACTGGAATCCTTTTGCAGCACGAACAACCCGTTGATGTAGGTGTCGACCAGGGCTTGCGGGGTCGGGTAGTGCTTGAGCATGGCAAGGGCGTCTTCGCCGTATTCGGTTTCCACTGGTTTGCTGTCGAGCTTGAGTTGCGCGCGCTCGAGCAGCAGCAGTGAGCCACCCAGCTCCGCCACGGCATCCTTGAGCTTCGGATCCTGGATGGCGTCCAGCGACTTTTCGAACTGCGCGGTTTTTTCTTCGAGGCTGACCTGGCGTTTTTCATCGCTGGGTGAGCAGCCACTTAGCAGCAGTGCCAGGCAAACTCCGGCACTCGTCAAAGGCAATCGCACATCCATTTCCAGTCTTCCTGTCCAATATCACTGAGCGTTCAATGATTTGGACACTAGCAGAAAAACCTTGATACACAGGTGCAGGTGGCGGATTTTTCGACGTTTTCTGGCAGCTTCTGGATAGGGGCGGGCGACTGATATACTCGCCGCCATTTACAGTCCACATGTGAGATTCAATGGAACGCTTTATCGAAAATGCAATGTACGCCTCGCGCTGGCTGCTGGCGCCGATCTATTTCGGCCTGTCCCTCGGGCTGTTGGCGCTGGCACTGAAATTCTTCCAGGAAGTCTTCCACGTCATCCCGAACGTGTTCTCGATGGCCGAATCGGACTTGATCCTGGTGCTGCTGTCGTTGATCGACATGGCGCTGGTGGGCGGTTTGCTGGTGATGGTGATGATTTCCGGCTACGAGAACTTCGTCTCGCAACTGGACATCGACGACAGCAAGGAAAAGCTCAACTGGCTCGGCACCATGGACTCTTCGTCGCTGAAGATGAAAGTGGCCGCGTCGATCGTGGCAATCTCGTCCATTCACCTGCTGCGCATCTTCATGGACGCCAAGAACGTCGACCCCGAGCATCTGCAGTGGTATGTGATCATCCACATGACCTTCGTGGTTTCGGCATTTGCCATGGGTTACCTGGATAAAGTCACCAAGCACTGATTTCAACTTCCATTGTGGGAGCGTGGCTTGCCCGCGATGGCATCATCTCGGTCTAACGATGAACCGCAGTGATGCCATCGCGGGCAAGCCACGCTCCCACAGGGTTGCAAAACAGACGGGCGGCGCCGTTTGTGGCTTGTGCTTTGATGCACCGAAGCCTATCCCTGTAAGTATGTTGGCTCGCCATTGCGTGAGGTGCGTACATGAACCTGCAAGAGTTGAATGCCTATGCCGTCGCCGGGAAGGTCGATGAGCTGAACCTGATCTCCATGGAGGGCGGCATCTACCTGCTTGAGGCTCGGATGCACGGCGCGGCGTATCCATTGAGCGATGCGCACGGGCACATGATGAGCCTGCGTTCGGTGGAGCATGCCCGTGATGTGCTGCGCTCCTTTCCCAAGCTGCACTTCAACCTTGTGCACACCGTCGTGCATGACGAGATGTGCGGGCTGGTTGCCGATGTGCAGGATACCCTGAAGGTGCCGATCGCCTGACGTCCCTCATCAATGGCATGACATCTGTGCTAGTCTGCTGGCCCTTTTGGTTCCGGGCGCTCCGGGACGCGCTGTGCACGCACGGCAAGTTCCAGGCCGTCCGCACAGCGGAGCAGTGTCATGTCCGAAGTAAATCTGTCCACCGACGAAACCCGCGTCAGCTACGGTATCGGCCGTCAGCTGGGCGACCAGTTGCGTGACAACCCGCCACCGGGTGTCAGCCTGGACGCGATCCTGGCGGGTCTGACCGACGCATTCGCCGGCAAGCCAAGCCGTGTGGGTCAGGAAGAAATGTCCGCCAGCTTCAAGGTCATCCGTGAAATCATGCAGGCCGAAGCTGCAGCCAAGGCTGAAGCGGCCGCTGGCGAAGGCCTGGCTTTCCTGGCTGAAAACGCCAAGCGTGAAGGCATCACCACTCTGGCTTCCGGCCTGCAGTTCGAAGTTCTGACTGCTGGCGAAGGCGCCAAGCCATCCCGTGAAGACACCGTGCGTACTCATTACCACGGCACCCTGATCGACGGCACTGTGTTCGACAGCTCCTACGAGCGCGGCCAGCCTGCAGAATTCCCGGTTGGCGGCGTGATCGCCGGCTGGACCGAAGCCCTGCAACTGATGAACGCCGGCAGCAAATGGCGCCTGTACGTGCCGAGCGAACTGGCTTACGGCGCTCAAGGCGTTGGCGGCATCCCGCCGCACAGCGTACTGGTGTTCGACGTCGAGCTGCTTGACGTTCTGTAACACCGATTACCTGTAGGAGCGAGCTTGCTCGCGATGGGCGTCAACGATTACGCGGGTATTCTGAATGAACGCGTGTCTTTGAGTTTTTCGCGAGCAGGCTCGCTCCTACAGAGTCTTGCGACGTTTCTCATAGTTCGATTTTGTGGTGCAGTTCACTGTGCGGGCGCAACGCCCGGGCATAGCAGAACAGAAACAGATTGCGCACCAGTTCCTTGAGCACCACCGGCTCGCTTGAACTCAGGCCGCTGACGTCCAGGTCACCCTGGTCCTGCAGCTCGTTCAAGGCTTCCTCTTCCAGCACGGCACAGACTTCCCCGGTTTCCCGATGCAGGATCCTGAGGTAAGGGTGTGGGCGGTCCAGCCAGGCATCGATCAAATAAGTCATGGTTCTCATCTCCATTGAAGGTTTGATGAGAATAATTCTTATTCATCAAATAGCAAGGGCCTATTGGCTGTTTGCGCTTTTTTCCGGGTAAAGATTGCGTCAGGTCAAAAGGACTGGCGTCTGGCTATTACCTGGATTGACCGGGCGAAGCGGGGGGGGGGGGCTCCATCCCGTGCGGGGCGCGGGATGGATAACAGCAGGATCAGACTTTTCTGACGAACTCGGACTTGAGTTTCATCGGGCCGATGCCGTCGATCTTGCAATCGATGTCGTGATCGCCATCGCACAGTCGGATGTTCTTGACCTTGGTGCCGACCTTGACCACCAGGGACGTACCCTTGACCTTGAGGTCCTTGATCACGGTGATGGTATCGCCGTCCTGCAGGACATTGCCGACCGAATCCTTTTTCACTGTGTCATCGGACGCCGCTTCGGCTTCACCGCTGGCGGACCATTCGTGGGCGCACTCGGGGCAGATCAGCTGGGTGCCGTCTTCGTAGGTGTATTCGGAATTGCATTTTGGGCAGGGTGGCAGCGTGCTCACTAAGGCTCCTTGGATTCAGGATCGTTAAAAAGCGCACATTATATAGGGTTTTAGGTGGGAGAGGGCACGGCGCTGGAAAACCTGTGGGGAACATACCTGTGGGAGCGAGCTTGCTCGCGATGGCGTCCTTTCAGTCAACAATAATGTTGAATGTAAGTGCCTAATCGCGAGCAAGCTCGCTCCCACAGGGTTTTGCAGTCTTGTCAGTGCGTGCGGGCTACCGCGAACTCACTCAGTTCAACCAGCGCATCGCGGTATTCGCTGGCGGGCAGCGCTTCGAGGCACTTGATCGCGCGGGCCACATAATCGCGGGCCAGTTGCGCGGTGTACTCCAGCGAACCCGAGGCTTCCACGGCTTCGCGGATGCTTTCCAGATCTTCGATTCCGCCTTTCTGTATCGCCTTGCGCACCAGCGCGGCCTGTTCCGGCGTACCTTCGCGCATGGTGTAGATCAGCGGCAGGGTTGGCTTGCCTTCGGCCAGATCGTCACCGACGTTCTTGCCCAGGGTCTCGGCGTCGCCTTTGTAGTCAAGGAGGTCGTCGACCAGCTGGAAGGCCACCCCCAGGTGATCACCGAATGTACGCAGGGCTTCGGCCTGTTCCGGCGTGGCTTCGCACAGGGCGGCGGCACTGTGGGTCGAGGCTTCGAAGAGCATCGCGGTCTTGCCGCGGATGACTTCCATGTAGGTTTCTTCGGTGGTGCTGGCGTCACGCACCTTCGACAGCTGCAACACTTCGCCTTCGGCGATGATGCGCGTGGCTTGGGAAAGGATCTTCATCACTGGCATGGAACCCAGTTCGACCATCATTTCGAAGGAGCGCGAATACAGGAAGTCACCGACCAGCACGCTTGGCGCGTTGCCCCACATGGCGTTGGCGGTCGAGCGGCCACGGCGCATGCCGGACATGTCGACCACGTCGTCATGCAGCAGGGTGGCGGTGTGCAGGAACTCGATGGTGGCGGCCAACAGGCGCAGTTCGTCGCCTTCACGGCCCAGGGCCTTGCCACACAGCAGCACTAACAAGGGGCGCAGGCGTTTACCGCCGGCCGAGGTGATGTAATCGCCGATTTTCGATACAAGCGGCACCCGCGAAGTCAGCTGCTTCTTGATGATGCCGTCAACGGCGCTAAAATCGTCCGCCACCGCGCGGTAGAAAGCTTGGGGTTGCATCAGCGACAGTCGCTCCAGAAGGGTTGCGCGGCATGCTAGGACCCACGCCAGCAGGTGTCAAGGCGCGATGGACGGCCCCTTGCAAGGCGCTCGTGCCTTGCGTACAATCGCGCACCCTGAACTTCCTGGGCAGCACCTGCCTTACGCAATTGCAAGCGGGCCTTCCAGCCCCATGCAGCCATGCCAGCCAATACCTCTTCTTATAAAGAGCTGGGTGAGCAGGATTATCGGAGAAATACCATGTCTTATGCAGTAATCGTTACTGGCGGCAAGCAGTACAAAGTCGCCCCAGGTGAATACCTGAAGATCGAAAAACTGGAAATCGCTACCGGCGAATCCGTTACCTTTGATCGCGTTCTGTTGGTTGCCAACGGTGACGACGTGAATATCGGCGCTCCAGTTGTTGCTGGCGCTACCGTTGTGGCTGAAGTGATCTCCCAAGGTCGTCACGATAAAGTCCGCATCATCAAGTTCCGTCGCCGTAAGCATCACATGAAGCGTATGGGCCACCGCCAGTGGTACACCGAGATCAAAATCACCGGTATTCAGGCTTAATTTCAGCCTAATTCCTCACTAGGAGAATTGAACTCATGGCACACAAAAAAGCTGGTGGTAGTACCCGTAACGGTCGCGACTCAGAAGCCAAACGCCTTGGCGTGAAGATGTATGGCGGCCAGGCTATCAAAGCAGGCAACATCATCGTGCGTCAGCGCGGTACCCAATTCCACGCTGGTTACGGCGTTGGCATGGGTAAGGATCACACCCTCTTCGCTAAAGTCGAAGGCGTGATCAAGTTCGAAGTAAAAGGCGCCTTCGGTCGTCGTTACGTGAGCGTAGTCGCAGCTTAATTGCGCGATCGCTGGAAAAGCCCTGTCTCGCGACGGGGCTTTTTCGTTTGTGGGGTGAGTCTCTTGCAAAGCTGTTTGTATGGGCTGTCGGCGTACGATGTAGGTGTCGTGGTTTGGGGTCGCTGCGCTCATTTTTGCAAGAGTCTTATGTCTTGATTGTTTTTCGGCTCGTCCGTATGGCGAGAGGCGTTTGTTATGAAGTTTGTTGATGAAGTATCGATTCGAGTAAAGGCCGGTGACGGCGGCAATGGCTGCATGAGTTTCCGTCGCGAAAAGTTCATCGAAAACGGTGGTCCGAACGGTGGTGATGGTGGTGATGGCGGTTCCATCTACATGATGGCCGACGAAAACCTCAATACCCTGGTGGACTACCGTTACACCCGGCACTTCGATGCCGAGCGTGGCTCCAACGGCGGCAGCACCGACTGCACCGGCAAGAAGGGCGAGGATCTGATCCTGCGTGTACCGGTGGGTACTACGGTGATCGACTCGGCCACTCAGGAAGTGATCGGCGACCTGACCAAGGCTGGCCAGAAACTGCTGGTTGCACATGGCGGCTGGCACGGCCTGGGCAACACCCGTTTCAAATCCAGCACCAACCGTGCGCCACGCCAGACTACGCCAGGCAAGCCGGGCGAGCAGCGTGACCTGAAGCTGGAAATGAAAGTGCTGGCGGATGTCGGCCTGCTGGGCTTGCCGAACGCCGGTAAAAGTACCTTTATCCGCTCGGTATCGGCCGCCAAGCCGAAAGTGGCCGACTACCCGTTCACCACGCTGGTGCCGAACCTGGGTGTGGTCAGCGTCGATCGCTGGAAAAGCTTCGTGGTCGCGGACATTCCGGGTCTGATCGAAGGTGCTTCCGATGGCGCGGGCCTGGGGATTCGCTTCCTCAAGCACTTGTCGCGTACTCGCTTGTTGTTGCATCTCGTCGACATGGCGCCGCTGGATGAAACCAGTGCTCCGGACGCCGCTGAAGTCATCGTCAGCGAGCTCACCAAGTTCAGCCCGTCCCTGGCGGAGCGTGATCGCTGGTTGATCCTGAACAAGTGCGACCAGATTCTTGATGAGGAGCACGATGCTCGCGTCAAGGAGATCGTCGATCGCCTGGAGTGGACCGGTCCGGTCTACGTGATCTCGGCAATTGCCAAGCAGAACACCGAGCGCCTGTGCCACGACATCATGCGTTACCTGGAAGATCGTGCCGATCGCTTGGCTAACGATCCTGCCTACAAGGAAGAGCTGGCTGAGCTCGATCAGCGCATCGAAGATGAAGCCCGTGCCCAGTTGCAGGCGCTGGACGACCAGCGTGCACTGCGTCGCAGCGGCGTGAAGTCGGTCCACGACATCGGCGACGATGATTGGGACGAAGAAGATGTGGATGACGAAGACGGTCCGGAAATCATTTACGTGCGTGACTGATTCGTTGCGATAAACTTAAGCGCCGCTCAATCGAGCGGCGTTTTAGTATCTGTAAATCGTTGGTCGCGAATAGCCACGAATAACGTCACGGGCAGTGCCAGGTCGCGCTGTCCTCAAGCTAAGGTTGAAGATGATGCGGAGCAAGGTGACAGGTGCGCAGCGTTGGGTCGTGAAGATCGGCAGCGCTTTGCTGACGGCGGACGGCAAGGGCCTGGATCGCGCGGCAATGGGTGTCTGGGTTGAGCAGATGGTGGCCTTGCATGAGGCGGGTGTCGAGCTGGTGTTGGTGTCCTCCGGGGCGGTGGCGGCCGGTATGAGCCGTTTGGGCTGGACTTCGCGACCCAGTGCGATGCACGAGCTTCAGGCCGCTGCTGCAATCGGCCAGATGGGGCTGGTGCAGGCCTGGGAATCGAGCTTTGCCGAGCACGGCCGGCATACCGCGCAGATTCTCCTGACTCACGACGACCTGTCCGACCGCAAGCGCTACCTGAACGCCCGCAGTACCTTGCGCGCATTGGTCGAGCTCAAGGTCATTCCGGTTATCAACGAGAATGACACCGTGGTCACCGACGAAATCCGTTTCGGCGACAACGACACCCTGGCGGCGCTGGTGGCGAACCTGGTCGAGGCAGACTTGCTGGTGATCCTGACGGATCGCGATGGCATGTTCGACGCCGATCCGCGCAACAATCCGGATGCCCAGCTGATTTACGAAGCGCGTGCCGATGATCCGGCGCTCGATGCAGTGGCGGGCGGTACGGGCGGGGCGCTGGGGCGTGGCGGTATGCAGACCAAGCTGCGTGCGGCGCGTCTGGCGGCCCGTTCCGGCGCTCACACCATTATCGTGGGTGGGCGGCTTGAGCGTGTGCTGGATCGCCTCAAGGCGGGCGAGCGCATCGGTACCTTACTCTCGCCGGAGCGTGGCATGCTGGCGGCGCGCAAGCAGTGGCTGGCCGGTCATCTGCAAACCCGTGGCACCCTGGTGCTGGATGCCGGTGCGGTGACTGCGTTGTCCCAGGGCAACAAGAGCTTGCTGCCGGTCGGGGTCAAATTGGTGCAGGGCAGCTTCCGTCGTGGCGAGATGGTGGTTTGCGTGGCGCCGGACGGTCGTGAGATTGCCCGCGGCCTGGCCAACTACAGTGCGCTGGAAGCACAAAAAATCATTGGTCAGTCGTCCGAGGCGATTGTCGGTCTGCTGGGTTACATGGCGGAACCGGAACTGGTTCACCGCGATAACCTGATCCTGGTCTGAAGGAATACCTGAATGCGCGTGGCAAAAGGATTATTGGGATTGCTGTTGGCGATGCCGCTGTTGGCTTCGGCCGAGGAAATCGGCCAGGTGTCAACGGTGTTCAAGTTCGTCGGGCCAAATGACCGGATCGTGGTCGAGGCCTTTGATGATCCCAAGGTCGATGGTGTGACCTGCTACCTGTCGCGCGCCAAGACGGGTGGGGTAAAGGGTGGTCTTGGATTGGCCGAGGATCGTGCCGAGGCGTCCATCGCCTGCCGGCAGGTCGGGCCGATCAGCTTCAAGGGTGAGCTCAAGGATGGCGACGAGGTATTCAAGGAGCGCACGTCCCTGGTGTTCAAGACCATGCAGGTGGTGCGCTTCCTCGACAAGAAGCGCAATACGCTGGTGTACCTGGTGTACAGCGATCGCTTGATCGAGGGCAGTCCGCAGAATGCGGTGACGGCGATTCCGATTCTGCCGTGGGCGCACGCTCAGTAATTTCACGCAAATCAAACTGTGGGAGCGAGCTTGCTCGCGATAGCGGATATCCAGCCAGCACAAGTGCTGAATGTTAATCCGTCATCGCGAGCAAGCTCGCTCCCACAGTTTTTTATGTGCCCATCAATTCGCAGGCAATAAAAAACCGACCCTGAGGTCGGTTTTTTAATGAGCGTGTCGCTTAGGCAGCAGCGGCAACGTTCAGGGCCTTGACGTGGCCATTCAGGCGGCTCTTATGACGAGCGGCCTTGTTCTTGTGGATGATGCCTTTATCGGCCATACGGTCGATAACTGGCACAGCCAGAACGTAAGCGGCTTGAGCTTTGGCAGCGTCTTTTGCGTCGATGGCCTTAACTACATTCTTGATGTAGGTACGAACCATGGAACGCAGGCTGGCGTTGTGGCTGCGACGCTTCTCAGCCTGTTTTGCACGTTTTTTGGCGGAAGGTGAGTTGGCCACCGTCGAGCTCCTCGAAAGACTTTTTAGGAAATAGCAAACAAAATAGGCCGCGAATCATGCCGATGAGTTGAAGTCTTGTCAAGGGCGCTTGAAACGTTCCGCTAAGTGGTAGGCGTGGTGCGACGGGATATTTCTTTCCGGCGTGTGACCTGTAAACTCGCGAGCTTTGGCTCTGTGCTGTTGCGGCGCGGAGTATCGCACAAGTAGGCGCTTAGTTCGCCTGCTGTTTATCGACAGGCACAAACTCTTTCCATGAATCTGCTCAAATCGTTGGCCGCCGTCAGCTCTATCACGATGCTTTCCCGGATTCTGGGATTTGTCCGAGACACCCTCATCGCGCGCACATTTGGCGCAGGAATGGCGACTGACGCCTTCTTTATCGCCTTCAAATTACCCAATCTGCTGCGGCGAATCTTTGCCGAGGGGGCGTTTTCCCAGGCGTTCGTGCCGATTCTTGCCGAATATAAAAGTCAGCAGGGCGAAGAGGCGACGCGTACCTTCATTGCCTACGTTTCGGGCCTGCTGACGCTGGTACTGGCGCTGGTCACGGTGTTGGGCATGATCGCCGCGCCATGGGTCATCTGGGTCACCGCGCCGGGTTTCACCGACACACCGGAAAAATTCGAACTGACCTCCAGTCTGTTGCGGGTGACCTTTCCCTACATCCTGCTGATTTCCCTGTCGTCGTTGGCCGGTGCGATCCTTAATACCTGGAACAGATTTTCGGTACCGGCCTTCGTGCCGACTCTGCTGAACGTCAGCATGATCATCTTTTCGGTGTTTTTGACCCCGTACTTCGATCCGCCCGTCATGGCGCTCGGCTGGGCGGTACTGGTCGGCGGCCTGGCGCAGTTGCTCTATCAGCTACCGCACCTGAAAAAGATCGGCATGCTCGTACTGCCGCGCCTGAACCTGCGTGACAGCGGTGTGTGGCGCGTCATGAAGCAAATGTTGCCGGCCATTCTCGGTGTCTCGGTGAGCCAGATTTCGCTGATCATCAATACGATCTTCGCGTCTTTCCTGGTTGCCGGTTCCGTGTCGTGGATGTACTACGCCGACCGTTTGATGGAGCTGCCGTCCGGGGTGTTGGGCGTGGCGTTGGGGACGATTTTGCTGCCGACCCTGGCCAAGACCTACGCCAGCAAGGATCGCCACGAATACTCGCGCATCCTCGATTGGGGCCTGCGTCTATGCTTCGTGCTGGTATTGCCTTGCGCCCTGGCGCTGGGGATTCTGGCCGAACCGCTGACGGTTTCCCTGTTCCAGTATGGTCAGTTCGATGCCCATGATGCGGCCATGACCCAGCGTGCGTTGGTCGCCTATTCCGTCGGGTTGCTCGGGATTATCGTGATTAAAGTGCTGGCGCCGGGCTTTTATGCGCAACAAAACATCCGTACGCCGGTGAAAATCGCAATTTTCACGCTGGTCGTCACTCAGCTGTTTAACCTGTTGCTGATTGGTCCTCTGGCTCACGCGGGCCTGGCGCTCGCCATCAGCGCCGGCGCCTGCCTCAATGCGGGGTTGCTCTTCTATCAGCTGCGTAAACAGCAGATGTACCAGCCGCAGCCGGGCTGGGCAAAGTTCGGCTTCAAGCTGGTGATTGCGGTGGCGGTGATGTCTGGCGTGTTGCTGGCCGGGATGCATTTCATGCCAGCCTGGGGTGAGGGGCAGATGCTTGAGCGTTTCCTGCGTCTGGGTGCCTTGGTCGTTGCCGGTGTGGTGGCTTATTTCGGCATGTTAGTGTTGATGGGCTTCCGTTTGCGCGACTTCAATCGCAAGACGCTTGGCTGAGGTTCCGGCCTCGATAAACACGGGCGAGCCGGCGGTTTTGTCGGCTCGATCACTTTGGGTTACGGTGTTACCTGTCGTCGGCCGCCGGGTGTGGTTATAATCGACCACTTTATGAGCAAGAAGCGCGTTATGCAGCTGGTTCGAGGCCTCCACAATCTGCGCCCCCAGCATCGGGGCTGTGTCGCCACTATTGGCAACTTTGACGGTGTACACCGTGGCCACCAGGCTATCCTGGCGCGGCTGCGTGAGCGTGCGCTCGAGTTGGGCGTGCCCAGTTGCGTGGTGATTTTCGAGCCGCAACCGCGCGAGTTCTTCGCTCCGGAGACCGCACCGGCCCGTCTGGCCCGTCTGCGGGACAAGCTGCAATTGTTGGCCGCCGAAGGCGTCGACCGCGTTCTGTGCCTGGCTTTCAACCAGCGCCTGAGCAAACTCAGCGCGAGCGAGTTCGTCGATACCATTCTGGTCGATGGCCTGGGTGTCCAGCACCTGGAGGTCGGTGATGACTTCCGTTTCGGTTGTGACCGCGCGGGAGATTTCGATTTCCTGCTACAAGCCGGCATCCTTCAGGGATTTACCGTCGAAGCGGCGCAAACCGTCGAGCTGGATGGCATCCGGGTCAGCAGCACGCAGGTCCGCAATGCCCTGGCCGCCGCGGATTTCGCCCTGGCCGAACGCCTCCTCGGGCGGCCGTACCGGATCGCCGGTCGCGTATTGCATGGCCAGAAGCTTGCTCGGCAGTTGGGTACGCCCACGGCCAACATACAACTCAAGCGCCGTCGCGTACCGTTTACCGGGGTTTACCTGGTGGATGTCGAGATCGATGGCAAGACCTGGCCCGGCGTCGCCAATATCGGCGTGCGGCCCACGGTTCAAGGTGATGGCAAAGCCCACCTGGAAGTGCATCTTTTAGATTTTGCCGGCGATCTGTATGACCGGCGTTTAACGGTGGTTTTCCACCACAAGCTGCGTGAAGAGCAGCGTTTCGCCTCTCTGGAGGCACTGAAAACGGCGATCAGCGCGGATGTCGCCGCCGCCCGTGCACTAGCCGCACCTAGCGCCCATCGCTAATGAAGAGCCTTAAATGACCGACTATAAAGCCACGCTAAACCTTCCGGACACCGCCTTCCCAATGAAGGCCGGCCTGCCACAGCGCGAACCGCAGATCCTGCAGCGCTGGGACAGTATTGGCCTGTACGGAAAGTTGCGCGAGATTGGCAAGGATCGTCCGAAGTTCGTATTGCACGACGGCCCTCCGTACGCCAACGGCACGATTCACATCGGTCATGCGCTGAACAAGATTCTCAAGGACATGATCATCCGCTCGAAGACCCTGTCGGGCTTCGACGCACCTTATGTCCCGGGCTGGGACTGCCACGGCCTGCCGATCGAGCACAAGGTCGAGGTGACCCACGGCAAGAACCTTGGCGCGGACAAGACCCGCGAACTGTGCCGCGCCTATGCCACCGAGCAGATCGAAGGGCAGAAATCCGAGTTCATCCGTCTGGGCGTGCTGGGCGACTTCGCCAACCCGTACAAGACCATGGACTTCAAGAACGAGGCCGGGGAAATCCGTGCCCTGGCTGAAATCGTCAAGGGCGGTTTCGTGTTCAAGGGCCTGAAGCCCGTGAACTGGTGCTTCGACTGCGGTTCGGCCCTGGCTGAAGCGGAAGTCGAGTACGAGAACAAAAAGTCCTCGACCATCGACGTGGCCTTCCCGATTGCCGACGAAGCCAAGCTGGCCGCCGCCTTCGGTCTGCCTGCCCTGGGCAAGCCGGCCTCGATCGTGATCTGGACCACCACCCCGTGGACCATCCCGGCCAACCAGGCGTTGAACGTCCACCCGGAATTCAACTACGCCCTGGTCGATGTCGGCGACAAGCTGCTGGTGCTGGCTGAAGAGCTGGTCGAGTCGTGCCTGGCGCGCTACTCGCTGGAAGGTTCGGTGATCGCTACCGCTGCTGGTTCGGCGCTGGAACTGATCAACTTCCGTCACCCGTTCTACGACCGCCTGTCGCCGGTATACCTGGCTGACTACGTCGAGCTGGGCGCCGGCACTGGCGTGGTTCACTCCGCACCGGCCTATGGCGTGGACGACTTCGTGACCTGCAAGAAGTACGGCATGGTCAACGACGACATTCTCAACCCGGTACAAAGCAACGGCGTGTACGTGCCTTCGCTGGAGTTCTTCGGCGGCCAGTTCATCTGGAAGGCCAACCCGGCCATCGTCGACAAATTGACCGAAGTCGGTGCGCTGCTGCACACCACCGTCATCGAACACAGCTACATGCACTGCTGGCGCCACAAGACTCCGCTGATCTACCGCGCTACCGCGCAGTGGTTCATCGGCATGGACAAGCAGCCGACCACCGGCGACACCCTGCGCCAGCGCTCGCTCAAGGCCATTGAAGACACCCAGTTCGTCCCGGCCTGGGGCCAGGCGCGCCTGCACTCGATGATCGCCAACCGTCCGGACTGGTGCATCTCCCGTCAGCGTAACTGGGGCGTGCCGATCCCGTTCTTCCTGAACAAGGAAAGCGGCGAACTGCACCCACGCACCGTCGAGCTGATGGAAGAAGTTGCCAAGCGCGTCGAAGTCGAAGGCATCGAAGCCTGGTTCAAGCTGGACGCCGCCGAGCTGCTGGGCGCCGAAGCGCCGCAGTACGACAAGATCAGCGACACCCTGGACGTCTGGTTCGATTCGGGCACCACGCACTGGCACGTCCTGCGCGGTTCGCACCCGATGGGCCACGAAACCGGCCCGCGTGCCGACCTGTACCTGGAAGGCTCGGACCAACACCGCGGCTGGTTCCACTCGTCGCTGCTGACCGGTTGCGCCATCGACAACCACGCGCCGTACCGCGAGCTGCTGACCCACGGCTTCACCGTCGACGAGTCCGGCCGCAAGATGTCCAAGTCCCTGGGCAACGTGATCGCGCCGCAGAAAGTCAACGACACCCTGGGCGCCGACATCATGCGCCTGTGGGTTGCCTCGACCGATTACTCGGGTGAAATGGCCGTTTCCGAGCAGATCCTGCAACGCAGTGCGGACGCCTACCGGCGTATCCGTAACACCGCGCGCTTCCTGCTGTCGAACCTGACCGGTTTCAACCCGGCCACCGACCTGCTGCCGGCCGAAGAAATGCTGGCGCTGGACCGTTGGGCCGTGGATCGCACACTGCTGCTGCAACGCGAGCTGCAAGAACACTACAGTGAATACCGCTTCTGGAACGTGTACTCGAAGATCCACAACTTCTGCGTGCAGGAGTTGGGTGGCTTCTATCTCGACATCATCAAGGATCGCCAGTACACCACCGGCGCCGACAGCAAGGCTCGTCGTTCGTGCCAGACCGCGCTGTTCCACATCTCCGAAGCGCTGGTGCGCTGGATCGCGCCGATCCTGGCGTTCACCGCCGACGAACTGTGGCAGTACCTGCCGGGCGAGCGTAACGAGTCCGTCATGCTCAACACCTGGTACGAAGGCCTGAGCGAACTGCCGGAAGGCTTCGAGCTGGGTCGTGCCTACTGGGACCGCATCATGGAAGTGAAGGTCGCGGTCAACAAGGAGATGGAAATCCAGCGTGCTGCCAAGGCTGTCGGTGGCAACCTGCAAGCCGAAGTGACGCTGTTCGCCGAAGACGCGCTGACTGCCGACCTGGCCAAGCTGAGCAACGAACTGCGTTTCGTGCTGATCACCTCAACTGCCAGCGTTGCACCGTTTGTGAAGGCACCAGAGGACGCGGTCGTTACTGAAGTCAGCGGCCTGAAGCTGAAAATCGTCAAGTCGGCCCACGCCAAATGTGCCCGTTGCTGGCACTGCCGCGAAGACGTCGGCGTGAATCCGGAGCATCCGGAAATCTGCGGTCGTTGCGTGGATAACATCAGCGGCGCTGGCGAGGTCCGTCACTATGCCTAATGCCGTTGGCCGTTTCGGACGGCTGAGCTGGCTCTGGTTGAGTTTGCTGGTACTGGTCATCGACCAGGCCAGCAAGTTCTACTTCGAAGGCAAGCTCCAGATGTACCAGCAGATCGTGATCATCCCCGATTACTTCAGCTGGACCCTGGCCTACAACACTGGCGCGGCGTTCAGCTTCCTGGCTGACAGCTCCGGCTGGCAGCGCTGGTTGTTCGCTTTGATCGCGGTGGTGGTCAGTGCGGTGCTGGTGGTGTGGCTCAAGCGTCTGGGGCGCAACGAAACCTGGCTGGCGGTCGCGCTGGCCCTGGTACTCGGTGGCGCGCTGGGCAACCTGTATGACCGCATTGCCCTGGGCCATGTGATCGATTTCATTCTGGTGCATTGGCAGAACCGCTGGTATTTCCCGGCGTTCAACTTTGCCGACAGTGCAATCACGGTAGGTGCTGTCATGCTGGCACTGGATATGTTCAAAAGTAAAAAGACCGGAGAAACCGTTCATGACTGAACAGGTATTGGCTGAGCAACGCATCGGCCAGAACACGGAAGTCACCTTGCATTTCGCATTGCGCCTGGAGAATGGCGACACGGTGGACAGCACCTTCGACAAAGCCCCTGCGACCTTCAAGGTCGGTGACGGCAACCTGTTGCCGGGTTTCGAAGCAGCCCTGTTCGGTTTCAAGGCCGGTGACAAGCGTACACTGAGCATCGAGCCGGAAAACGCCTTCGGCCAGCCGAACCCGCAAAACGTGCAGATCATTCCGCGCTCGCAGTTTGCAGACATGGAACTGTCGCCGGGTTTGCTGGTGATCTTCAACGATGCGGCCAATACTGAACTGCCGGGCGTGGTGAAAGAGTTCGACGACGCGCAAGTGACCATCGACTTCAACCACCCGCTGGCGGGCAAGACGCTGACCTTTGACGTGGAAATCATTTCCGTCAAAGCGTTGTAAGAAACAAAGCAGACCACTGTGGGAGCGGGCTTGCCCGCGATAGCGGTACATCAGCCGACATCAAAGTTGGCTGTCAGGCCCTCATCGCGGGCAAGCCCGCTTCCACAGGGATTGCAGTGATCCAATATTTCGCGCGCAAGACACGAGGCACAGCATGCAAATCAAACTCGCCAACCCCCGTGGCTTCTGCGCCGGTGTGGACCGGGCGATCGAAATCGTCAACCGCGCCCTGGAAGTCTTCGGGCCGCCGATCTACGTACGCCACGAAGTGGTCCACAACAAATTTGTCGTCGAAGACCTGCGCTCCCGTGGCGCGATCTTTGTCGAAGAGCTGGATCAGGTGCCGGACGACGTCATTGTGATCTTCAGTGCACATGGCGTTTCCCAGGCCGTGCGCAGCGAAGCGGCTGGCCGCGGGCTGAAGGTGTTCGATGCTACGTGCCCGTTGGTGACCAAAGTTCACATCGAAGTGGCGCGTTACAGCCGTGACGGCCGAGAGTGCATTCTCATCGGCCACGCCGGTCACCCGGAAGTCGAAGGCACTATGGGCCAGTACGATGCCAGCAACGGTGGCGCGATCTACCTGGTCGAAGACGAGAAAGATGTCGCGGCGTTGCAGGTGAACAACCCTGAAAAGCTCGCCTTCGTGACCCAGACCACCTTGTCGATGGACGATACCAGTCGCGTTATCGACGCTCTGCGTTCGCGCTTCCCGGCCATCGGTGGACCGCGCAAGGACGACATTTGCTACGCCACGCAAAACCGTCAGGACGCGGTCAAACAATTGGCCGATGAGTGCGACGTGGTGCTGGTAGTCGGCAGTCCGAACAGCTCCAACTCCAATCGCTTGCGCGAGCTGGCAGAGCGCATGTCCACTCCGGCCTACCTGATCGACGGTGCCGAAGACCTGCAAAAGAGCTGGTTCGACGGCGTCGAGCGTATTGGCATCACCGCTGGCGCATCCGCCCCGGAAGTCCTGGTGCGCGGCGTGATCCAGCAGTTGCAGGCCTGGGGTGCCACCGGTGCCGATGAGCTGGCGGGTCGCGAGGAGAACATCACGTTCTCGATGCCTAAAGAACTGCGCGTTCGCTCGTTGCTCTGAATTCAGTCCTTTTTTCGCATAACGCCTGCTCAACCTTGTCGTTGCGCAGGCTGACGCGACCGGTCCGTGCCAACACCACTTGATGTTGGCTTACCGGTTCGCGAACCGCGCAAATGTGTAACGTCCCTCCAATCAGTGCTTCGCCCTGACCTCTGAATCGTATTGAGCTTTCGACCGAACCGTTCCCCGCAATCGACACGCGTGCGCCGCTCTGGCGTTCGGCCAGCAGTGGATTGTCGCTGTCCATCTCCCCTTTGCCGCTGATATCCAGGATCATCCGCCAGCCTTGGCTCCAGTCGCCATTGATGCCGTGAATCACCACGGCCTGGTTGCGGACGATGGCTTCGCTCCGGGCGGTGCGAATACCACTGAAAAGAGCCTGCGCCGCTTGCTGTCTTTGGTTCGACTCGATCAGCGTTGCGAACGCCGGAGTGACCAGAAGCAGAACAATTCCTGTAATTGCCAGTCCCATGAGCAGTTCGATCAGGCTGAAGCCGTGTTGTCGCATGATATTTCCCTCCGTGGCGTGCTGTGGCTCGCGCAATCCGTGCGCGAGAAATGGCAACGCACAGCATCGTTCGAACGTTGTGCTGCGCAACAGCAGGTATAGCCGAAGGAAACAGAAGGGCCCGATGGAGCATCGTACAAAAGGTTTCACGCTGATCGAGTTGCTGGTCGCGCTCGCGATTCTTCTGATCCTGCTGACTATGGCCGTCCCGGCGTTTACCCGCTCGACGCAGACAACCAGGGCTGATACCGAAATCGCGGACCTGAAACGAGCGTTGAATGTTGCCCGGCTCGAAGCCATCGATCGGGGCAATACCACGCGTGTGCGGCCGACAGCCGGCGGGGAGGTCTGGAGTGGGGAGCTGGCGATTTACGACGGTACTGGCGCTTTGGCCAATGTATTGCGGGTTGTTCCGGCGATGAGCAACGGCGCAACTCTGGCGCTAACCTCTGGCGTCACTGCCATCGATTTCAACAGTCTGGGCGGATTGTCATCACCGTCCTCGGAGGTGGTGATCAGCTATGGGCGAGGAGCACAAAGCAGGACGCTGACAGTGTGTTTGAACGGCCGAATTCTATTGGGTGGACGTTGCGGATGAGAGCAGGGATGCAAGGCTCGCAGGAGGGCATGACGCTGGTCGAAGTCCTGGTGGCGTTAGTCATTCTGGGAGTGGGGTTGCTGGGCGCAGCGGCGTTTCAGCTCAATGCGCTGAAGTACACGGACAGCGCGCGCATGACCAGTCAGGCCAGTTTTATCGCCTACGACATGCTGGACCGCATTCGCGCCAATGCCGCTGCGGACTACACCATTGCGCCTCCGGCTTCGGGCAATCCGGACGTTGCCCGGGATCAGGACCTGTTTGACTTCAACGCCAATATTGTCAGCTCGCTCGGTGCATCCGCGACCGGCAGTGTCACTGTCAATCAGCAGGTGTACACCATCACGATCACCTGGGACGACTCACGGGCTGCCAATGCTGCCGACTCTCGGCGCAGCTTTGTCCTGAGCAGCCGGACGGCCATTGATCCGGTGGTGATCCCGTGAGTCGGCGTAGCAGAGGCTTTGGCCTGGTCGAGTTGCTGATCGCCCTGGCATTGAGCCTGATCGTGGTGCTGGGCGTGGTGCAGGTTTTCATCGCGGCCAAGAACACCTATCTCAGTCAGAATGCGGCCGCGAACATGCAGGAGGATGCACGTTTCGTGTTGAGCAAAATGATTAAGGAAATCCGCATGGTCGGGATGTTCGGTTGTCTGGAAACGATCACTGATTCAAGTGAGAAAGGTGATTTCCATGCCAGTCGCACAACGCCGATCCGTTGGGACAATGGCAGTCGCAGTTTGACGCTGGTTATGGCGGATGTCGGCGGTAATGGCGACAAACCGGACTGGACCGTGCTTTCCGATTGTCGAAACAGTTCGACGGCCTACAGCGAAGGCCGGTCGCCAGCGGCAGGGCAGCAGGCATTTCCGATCCGGCGTCTGACTTACCGCTTCAGCAACAACCAACTGCTCATGCAGGGCGGGGCCGCAGCACCCCAGGTATTGGTGGATAACGTCCGCGCTTTCGACGTGAGCTTCGGCTTGGCCAGCACGGCCACTGATCTGGCTGCATCCCGCTACAGCAGCAACCCGCCGGACCCCGCGCTGATTCGTAGCGTACGCCTGAGCCTGACCCTCACCGATCCGAGTCGCCGGGTGAGCGATCAAACCTTCAACGTGGTTGCCGCTCTGCGCAACCGCTTGCCATGAGGAGATACCATTGAGTCGTTCTCCCGAGACGTATTACACCCAGCGCGGCATGGCGCTGCTGGTCAGTCTGGTGTTCTTGCTCTTGCTGACGCTGATTGGTCTTTCCTCGATGCAGAGTGCGACCCTGCAGGAAAAAATGGCCGGTAGCGTCGCCTTGCACAACCAGTCGTTCCAGAGCGCCGAGGCAGCATTGCGGGTGGGCGAGAGTGGAGTGCAACGGGACAGTTATGCGCTACCTGTTTGCAGCGGCATCGTTCAATGTGCACCACCGTCCGAGTCCTCGACCATTACCGCAGCCGGCTTCAACGCCACTTCCGGAGTGACCTGGATTGCATCGGGCAAGGGTTTTTATGGCGTGCAAAACATCGGTGTCAGCAAGAAGGCGGTGAATGTGCCAATCAATACCCCGGCGACCTTGTATCGGGTAACGGCAGTCGGCATCGCGGGGCATTCGCGCAGTGTGGTGGAGAGTATCTATGCGAAGTACTGAGCGACCAGTCAGGTTATGGTCACACCTGCTCGGCGTCGTTGTCGCGCTTGACCTGTCGATGTCGGCGCATGCAGCCACGCCATCGGATTCGCCAGCGCTGAACCGGCCAACCTGTCTGTCGAATGGTAACTGGTACGGTTTCTATCATGGCAATCAGGGCTTGCAAGCAGTCTGCCTGAAGCTGCCCGAAGCGATCAGCGTTAAGATGCTCGACAGCAACGCCGATGGAGTGGTCGACAACATCGACACGCTGTCTGATGGCGTAATCTTTGTCGGAGAGCATTCGACCCAGGACGCCGGTGATAATGGCGGGGGCGTGAACGATTCCACTGGCGACGATACGCCGGGGATGGAAAAATCCGGCGGCAGCCGTCGCATCATGTGGCGACAAATACAGTAAGTGAGAGTTGAGGCATGCGTAGTTCCAACCGCGGTTTTACCCTGATCGAAATCATGATCGTGATTGCGATCATCGGGATTGTCATGACTATTGCCGCCCCGAGTTTCACCGAGTACCTGAACAAGGGCCGTCGCGCGGAAGTCGCTGGTCTGCTTTCGGAGCAGGCGCAGCTGCTGGAGCGCTTCTACTCGCAGAAAAATGTCTACACCGATGCGACGGGCCTCAGCGCCGGCAATGACTACTACAGCATCACTCCAGCCCTGACCGACCAGACTTTTCTGCTGACGGCGGTACGCAAGGCCGGCTCAAGCATGGCCACTGACAAATGCGGTGATCTGACCATCACCAACACCGGTGTACTGGGTATGGTCAATGCGAAGTCCGGCCTGACCAGCAAAGATTGCTGGGGGCGCTGAGTTTCTTTTTCGGGTGCCTTTTGCACCCTCTGTCTATTTAACGATTGGATCAGAACATGACCAGGCAACAGCAAGTGGTGATTGTCGGCGGTGGGGTGATTGGCTTGCTGACGGCCTTCAATCTCGCCTCCGAAGTGCAAAGCGTTGTGCTGCTGGATCGCTCGAACGTCGGTCAGGAGTCGTCCTGGGCTGGTGGCGGCATCGTTTCGCCGCTTTACCCGTGGCGCTACAGCCCGGCGGTCACCGCGCTGGCTCACTGGTCCCAGGACTTTTATCCACAACTGGGCGAGCGCTTGTTTGCCGCCACCGGTGTTGATCCTGAAGTGCATACCACCGGTCTGTATTGGCTGGATCTGGATGACGAGGCCCAAGCGCTGGCATGGGCCGCCCGGGAACATCGTCCGTTGAGTGCCGTGGATATCTCGGCGGCACACGACGCCGTGCCAGTGCTGGGCAGCGGTTTTTCCCGGGCGATCTACATGGCCGACGTCGCCAACGTGCGTAACCCGCGTCTGGTGAAGTCGCTCAAGGTCGCGTTGCTGGCGCTGCCGAACGTGACGATCCATGAGCAGTGCGAAGTCAGCGGGTTTGTTCGTGACGGCAACAAAGTGGTCGGCGTGCAGACCGCCACAGGTGCTGTTCTCGGCGATCAAGTCGTCCTGACGGCGGGGGCCTGGAGCGGTGAGTTGCTCAAGCGTCTTGATCTGACGCTGCCGGTCGAGCCGGTGAAAGGGCAGATGATTCTCTACAAGTGCGCGGCGGACTTCCTGCCAAGCATGGTCCTGGCCAAGGGCCGTTATGCGATTCCCCGGCGCGACGGACACATACTGATCGGCAGTACGCTGGAGCATGAAGGTTTTGACAAGACACCGACCGGGGCGGCACTGGAGAGCCTGAAAGCGTCGGCGGTGGAATTGATCCCGGCACTGGCCGATGCCGAAGTGGTGGGGCACTGGGCCGGATTGCGCCCGGGATCACCCGAGGGCATTCCCTATATCGGCCCGGTGCCGGGGTTTGACGGGCTCTGGCTCAACTGTGGGCATTACCGTAACGGACTGGTGTTGGCGCCGGCGTCATGTCAGTTGTTTGCCGATGTGATGCTGGGCCGTACGCCGATTATCGATCCGACGCCTTATGCGCCTGCTGGAAGACTGTGATCTGTTTAAAGTCTCAATCCAGTCCCAATTTCTTGAGCCTGTAACGCATCGACCTGAATGACAGATTCAACCGCTGAGCCGCCGCCGTGCGGTTCCAGCGGGTTTCCTCCAGGGCCTGGAGCAGCAGTTGGCGCTCGACGTTTTCCAGATAGGTGTCCAGATTGTCTATCCGGGACAGGTCCGGCATTCCACTTTCAGCTGCGCAATTGCCTTCAGCCAGGCGCAGGTCATTGGCTTCGATCTGATTGTCCTCGCACAAGGTGTGAGCCCGTTCGAGCATATTTTCCAGTTCCCGCACATTGCCCGGGAAGCGATAGCTTTTCAGCGCATCGAGGGCTTGGGGGTGGAGTCTGGCTGCCGGTTGACCCGTATCGGCGGCCAGGCGCTTGAGTATGTGGCTGGTCAGCATCTCGATGTCATCGCGACGCTCGCGCAAGGGCGGCACCCGCAGTTCAATCACATTCAAACGGTAGTAAAGGTCATGCCGAAATCGCCCGGCGGCGACTTCGGCGCCAAGGTCCTTGTGTGTAGCGCAGAGAATGCGCACATCCACCGCCACTTCCTGCTGCCCACCGACGCTGCGTACGGCTTTCTCCTGAATGGCGCGTAGCAGTTTGACCTGCATTGCCAGCGGCAGGTCAGCCACTTCGTCCAGGAGCAGGGTGCCGCCGTGAGCTGTCTGGAACAGACCGGGTTTATCTTCGATGGCGCCGCTGAAGCTGCCTTTGCGATGGCCGAAAAACTCGCTCTCCAGCAGTTCCGAGGGAATCGCCGCGCAGTTGATCGCAATGAACGGCTGCTTGGCGCGGGGGCTTTGATCATGGATCAGGCGCGCGACCAATTCCTTGCCACTGCCGGATTCTCCGCTGATGTATACCGTCGCATGACTGTTGGCCAGTTTGGTGATGTGCTTGCGCAGGTTGCGCATGGGTAATGAGTCGCCCAGCAAACGGCGATCGATGTCGACTCCGCGGGCAGGAAGCAGCAGGGCGCTGGTGACCAGTTCACGCAGGCGCGTTAGGTCCACCGGTTTGGTCAGGAAGTCGAATGCTCCGGCCTTGAGCACATTGATAGCGGTTTCGAGACTGGCATAGGCGGTGATCATCGCCACCTGGACCTGAGGGTGACGTTGCTGGATGTGCTGCACCAATTCCAGGCCGGTGCCATCCGGCAATTGCATGTCGGTCAGGCAGAGATCGAATGTTTCGCTTTTCAGCAGCGATTGCGCTTCGACGACATTTCGGGCGTTGAACGTCTCCAGTTTCATCCTTCCCAGGGTGATTTCCAGGAGTTCGCGTATGTCTGGTTCGTCATCGACGATCAAGACTTTTTGTCGTGGTCTCGTGTTCAAACTGGGTTCCGTCCGTGAGCAAAGGTCATGCAAAAGCAGCCGCTTTCCTGGCGTGCCTTGAAGTCTAGGCGGGACGGAGTGCTTTCGCCCGGCTGGCCGGACAGATAAAGCCCCAGGCCCCTGATAGACGGGGCGGGGGCTTCGGGATGGAGTATTTCCAGTGATTTCAGGTCAAGCCATGGCGGCGACATTTGCGCGCGGCGCTGCAGGTACAGGACGTTTTCGATTACCCGGTTCATTCGCAGAGAGAGGTCTTGAATAATCTGTGTCAGACGTCACTCGATGCCTTTCAGTTCCTTGGGTGCCAGCGATAGTCCTCGATCGGTTGCCAAATCGGGAGAGTGTCAGCGGTCGCTGGAGTCCTTGTCCTGCTCGAGATGAGCCTGGCTGCAATACCACCGCTGGTCGAGGCTCAGCGCGCGGTCACGGGGCAGGTGAACACCGCAATGGGCGCAGCGGACCATGGGCGCCGCATCCCGTTCGGCAGGGGGGCTGGGGGTGGATGCCTGACCCTTGAACTTGCGCCAGAACCATACGGCAGCGGCAATCAGGGCAATCCAGAACAATATACGAAGCATGGTGAGCTGCTTTTCGACTGATGATCCGGCAGTTTAGCCAAGGACCTGACAGGCGCACAGTGTAATAAAGCACTGAAATAAAAAAGGGAGACCCGAGAGTCTCCCTTTTGCACAGCGCGAGGTGTCAGTCGAACACGCCCAGGGTCATGTAGCTGAACCACGAGCGGTCGCTGTTGTTGCCTTCCGCTTCGTGATTTTCTTCTTCGATCACGTCGCCATTGTCGTCTTTAGGCTTGAGTTCGGATGGAATCGCGTCCTTGGCGTCCTGGAACTGCTTCTGTACATCCTGATTGGCGCGGGTTTCGCCCGGTGGCAGCGGCGGACGGGATTCGATCAGGCCCAGGGTCGCCTTGCTCAGCCACGAACGGTTGTCGGCTTCGGCCACGGTCGGCACGAACTGGCCGTCTACCAGCGTCGGGTGGTTCGGGTAGTTGAGCTTCAGGGTTTCCAGGCTGGTGGCAGCCAGTTCGTCCAGGTGCAGGCGCTGATAGGCCTCGGTCATCACTGCCAGGCCGTCGCCGACCGAAGGGGTTTCCTGGAAGTTTTCCACCACGTAACGACCGCGGTTTGCCGCCGCGACATAGGCCTGACGGGTCAGGTAGTAGTCGGCTACGTGAATTTCGTAGGCCGCCAGCAGGTTGCGCAGATAGATCATGCGCTGCTTGGCATCCGGTGCGTAACGGCTGTTCGGGAAGCGGCTGGTCAGCTGGGCGAACTCGTTATAGGAGTCGCGGGCGGCGCCCGGGTCACGCTTGGTCATGTCCAGCGGCAGGAAACGCGCCAGCAGGCCGACGTCCTGGTCGAAAGAAGTCAGACCCTTGAGGTAGTAGGCATAATCGACGTTCGGATGCTGTGGGTGCAGACGAATGAAGCGCTCAGCCGCGGACTTGGCCGCTTCCGGCTCGGTGTTCTTGTAGTTGGCGTAGATGAGCTCGAGTTGCGCCTGGTCGGCATAGCGACCGAACGGATAACGCGACTCCAGAGCCTTCAGCTTGGCGATGGCGGAGGTGTAGCTACTGTTGTCCAGGTCATTTTGAGCCTGTTGGTACAGCTCGACTTCACTGAGGTTTTCGTCTACGACTTCCTTCGATGAGCAAGCAGCGGTCAATGCGAGGATGGCGATCAGCAGCAGGTGTTTCACTTGCATGGCGGCTTGCGTCCCTATGACGGCCGCTGTCTTGGGCGTGGCCGTCCTGTTATGATGAGCGCCCCGTTGAAAAGCCTCGGGGCAAAAGACGCCGTATTTAACCACAAGCGCGCAGCCGAAACCAAAGGCTGTGCCGACGCCTAGTCTGAGCATGTCCGATAAAATTGAACTTCGCGCAGAGGTGCCGTCCGAATTGGGCGGCCAACGCCTCGATCAAGTCGCCGCACAATTATTCGCTGAGCACTCGCGCTCGCGCCTTTCCGCCTGGATCAAAGACGGCCGCCTGACTGTGGATGGGGCGGTTATCCGCCCGCGAGACATCGTCCATGGTGGCGCCATCCTTGAGTTGACTGCCGAGCAGGAAGCTCAGGGCGAATGGGTCGCTCAAGACATAGCCCTGGACATCGTCTACGAAGACGACGACATCCTGGTGATCAACAAGCCTGCGGGCCTGGTGGTGCACCCGGCTGCCGGTCATGCCGACGGCACCTTGCTCAACGCCTTGCTGCACCACGTGCCGGACATCATCAATGTGCCCCGCGCCGGTATCGTGCATCGCCTGGACAAGGACACCACCGGTCTGATGGTGGTGGCCAAGACCATTCAAGCGCAGACGCAGCTGGTGACACAGTTGCAGAGCCGCAGCGTCAGCCGGATCTACGAGTGCATCGTGATCGGTGTGGTGACAGCCGGCGGCAAGATCAACGCGCCGATCGGTCGTCACGGCCAGCAACGCCAGCGCATGGCCGTGATGGAAGGTGGCAAGCAAGCCGTCAGCCATTACCGCGTGCTTGAGCGCTTCCGCTCCCACACTCACGTGCGGGTGAAGCTGGAAACCGGTCGTACGCACCAGATTCGCGTGCACATGGCGCACATCAACTACCCGTTAGTCGGAGATCCCGCCTACGGCGGTCGTTTCCGAATTCCGCCGGCCGCCAACCCGACCATGGTCGAGTCGCTGAAGAACTTCCCGCGTCAGGCGCTGCATGCGCGTTTCCTGGAACTGGATCATCCGACCACCGGTAAGCGCATGAGCTGGGAATCGCCGTTGCCGGAAGACTTCGTCTGGCTGTTGACCCTGCTCAAGCAAGACCGCGAGGCGTTCATCGGATGAGTGACTGGCTGATTCCTGACTGGCCCGCGCCGGCCGGGGTCAAAGCCTGTGTGACCACCCGTGCGGGCGGCGTCAGTGTGGCGCCGTTCGACAGCCTCAACCTCGGCGATCACGTCGACGACAGCCCCGAAGCGGTTGCCGAGAATCGCCGTCGTTTGACCGATCATTTCTCCATTCAACCGGCCTGGCTGCAGCAGGTCCACGGCATTGTCGTGGCTCATGCCGATCCGGGGCGGGTGGATACAGCTGATGCCAGCTGGACATCAACGCCGGGTGTCGCCTGCGCAGCGATGACTGCGGACTGCCTGCCTGCACTGTTTTGCGACCGTGCCGGGACGCGTGTCGCGGCAGCCCATGCCGGTTGGCGCGGGTTGGCGGCAGGCGTGCTGGAAGCGACGCTCGATACGCTGGACGTTGCGCCCGAAGACGTATTGGTCTGGCTCGGCCCGGCCATCGGCCCGCAAGCCTTTGAAGTCGGCCCGGAAGTGCGCGAGACCTTTGTGCAGCAATTGCCGCAAGCGGCTGAGGCATTTGTGCCGAGCCAAAACCCCGGCAAGTTCATGGCCGACATCTATAGGCTGGCGCGCTTGCGTCTGGCCGCTCGCGGTGTCACCGCCGTTTATGGTGGCGGGTTCTGCACCGTAACCGATCCGCGCTTCTTTTCTTACCGCCGTGCGCCTCGCACTGGTCGGTTTGCCTCCTTGGTTTGGCTCGAACGCTAGACTTGTCTGATCTGCATCAACGTCACGACGCTTGAAACTCCCAGAATCGACCGCATCTATTGTGATATCTGGCAGGTTTCTTCATTCAGGATGTTTTATAGGTCCGGCCTGCTCAAAAGGAAGGTGACCCATGCGTATAGACCGTTTAACCAGCAAATTGCAGTTAGCGTTGTCCGATGCCCAATCCTTGGCAGTCGGCCACGATCATCCGGCCATTGAACCGGCGCACTTGATGCAGGCCTTGCTCGAGCAGCAGGGCGGCTCGATTAAGCCCCTGTTGATGCAGGTGGGCTTCGACGTCAACAGCCTGCGTAAAGAGCTGACCAAAGAGCTCGACCAGCTACCGAAAATCCAGAACCCGACCGGCGATGTGAATATGTCGCAGGATCTGGCGCGCCTGCTCAACCAGGCCGATCGTCTGGCGCAGCAGAAAGGCGACCAGTTCATCTCCAGCGAGCTTGTGCTGCTTGCCGCCATGGACGAGAACAGCAAGCTCGGCAAGCTGTTGCTCGGTCAGGGCGTGAGCAAGAAAGCCCTGGAAAACGCGATCAACAACCTGCGTGGTGGCGAGGCCGTGAACGACCCGAACCACGAGGAAGCACGCCAGGCCCTGGACAAGTACACCGTCGACCTGACCAAGCGCGCCGAAGACGGCAAGCTCGATCCGGTGATCGGCCGTGACGACGAAATTCGCCGGACCATCCAGGTGCTGCAACGTCGTACCAAGAACAACCCGGTGCTGATCGGTGAGCCTGGCGTGGGTAAAACCGCCATCGCCGAAGGCCTGGCCCAGCGCATCATCAATGGCGAAGTGCCGGATGGCCTCAAGGGCAAGCGTCTGTTGTCCCTGGACATGGGGGCGCTGATTGCCGGTGCGAAGTATCGTGGTGAGTTCGAAGAGCGCCTGAAATCCCTGCTCAATGAACTGTCGAAGCAGGAAGGGCAGATCATCCTGTTCATCGACGAACTGCACACCATGGTCGGCGCCGGTAAAGGCGAAGGCTCGATGGATGCGGGCAACATGCTCAAGCCGGCCCTGGCCCGCGGTGAGTTGCACTGCGTGGGCGCCACCACGCTGAACGAATACCGCCAATACATAGAGAAGGACGCCGCTCTCGAGCGACGTTTCCAGAAAGTGCTGGTGGACGAGCCGAGCGAAGAAGACACCATCGCCATCCTGCGTGGCCTCAAAGAGCGTTATGAGGTTCACCACAAGGTGGCCATCACTGACGGCGCGATCATTGCGGCGGCCAAGCTCAGTCATCGCTACATCACTGACCGGCAGTTGCCGGACAAGGCCATCGACCTGATCGACGAAGCCGCCAGCCGCATCCGCATGGAGATCGACTCCAAGCCCGAAGTGCTGGACCGTCTGGAGCGTCGCCTGATTCAGCTGAAGGTGGAATCCCAGGCGCTGAAGAAAGAAAGCGACGACGCGGCGAAGAAGCGTCTGGAAAAATTGCAGGAAGAAATCGCTCGTCATGAGCGTGAGTACTCGGATCTCGAAGAAATCTGGAACTCGGAGAAAGCCGAAGTCCAGGGTTCTGCGCAGATCCAGCAGAAAATCGAACAGTCCCGTCAGGAGCTGGAGGCAGCCCGCCGCAAAGGCGACCTGAACCGCATGGCCGAATTGCAGTACGGGGTGATCCCGGACCTGGAGCGCAGCCTGCAAATGGTCGATCAGCATGGAAAAGCCGAAAACCAGTTGCTGCGCAGCAAGGTGACTGAAGAAGAGATCGCCGAAGTCGTGTCGAAGTGGACCGGTATTCCGGTGTCGAAAATGCTCGAAGGCGAGCGCGACAAGCTGATGAAGATGGAAAGCCTGTTGCACCAGCGTGTGATCGGCCAGGATGAAGCGGTGGTGGCCGTTTCCAACGCGGTGCGGCGTTCGCGCGCCGGGTTGTCCGACCCGAATCGTCCGAGTGGTTCGTTCATGTTCCTCGGCCCGACCGGTGTCGGTAAAACCGAGCTGTGCAAGGCGTTGGCCGAATTCCTCTTTGATACCGAAGAGGCGATGGTGCGGATCGACATGTCCGAGTTCATGGAGAAACACTCCGTGGCTCGCCTGATCGGTGCGCCACCGGGCTACGTGGGGTATGAAGAGGGCGGTTACCTGACCGAGGCTGTACGTCGCAAGCCGTATTCGGTGATCCTCATGGACGAAGTCGAGAAGGCGCACCCGGATGTGTTCAACATCTTGCTGCAAGTGCTCGAAGACGGCCGTTTGACCGACAGCCATGGCCGCACGGTGGATTTCAAGAACACTGTGATTGTCATGACCTCCAACCTGGGGTCAGTGCAGATCCAGGAACTGGTCGGTGACCGTGAGGCGCAGCGCGCGGCGGTGATGGATGCGATTTCCAGCCACTTCCGGCCGGAGTTCATCAACCGGGTCGATGAAGTGGTAATTTTCGAGCCGTTGGCGCGGGATCAGATCGCCGGCATTACCGAGATCCAGTTGGGCCGTCTGCGTAGCCGCCTGACCGAGCGCGAGCTGAAGCTTGAGCTCAGCCCTGAAGCCATGGACAAGCTGATCGCGGTCGGTTACGACCCGGTGTACGGCGCACGGCCGCTCAAGCGCGCGATCCAGCGCTGGATCGAGAACCCGCTGGCGCAGTTGATTCTGTCTGGTCGATTCATGCCGGGCGATACCGCTCACGGTGTGGTGGAAAACGACGAAATCGTCTTTGTCTGATCCTTAACGGCAACAAAATCGAAAAGGCCTCGCATAACGAGGCCTTTTTTTCGTTAGGCTGTTGAACTCAAAGGAAAAGGCTTGTAAAGTGCGCCCCGCAGTCAGTCACCCGCCAGGGTTTCCGCTCCCCAAGCAGGAATCCAAAATAAGTTGCAAATCATTAACTTGAAAGCAATTTAGGGGGTTGACAGAGGTGCTGAAGATTGTAGAATAGCGCGCCTCAGACACACGAACGCAGCGATGCGAACGGGTCGAAGAGAACGCAGTAAAGCTTCAAAGTTGTAAATTGAAATGTGTAGTTCCGTGATAGCTCAGTCGGTAGAGCAAATGACTGTTAATCATTGGGTCCCAGGTTCGAGTCCTGGTCACGGAGCCAATTTCAAACCGGGGTATAGCGCAGTCCGGTAGCGCGCCTGCTTTGGGAGCAGGATGTCAGGAGTTCGAATCCCCTTACCCCGACCATATTTGGGTCGTTAGCTCAGTTGGTAGAGCAGTTGGCTTTTAACCAATTGGTCGTAGGTTCGAATCCCACACGACCCACCATTTTTGAAACCAGTTTGCGCTGGAATCGAATCTTAAGATCAGACGCCAAAAGCTCTGTTCGCAGAAGGCGCCTTTCAAAGGTGCCTTTTTTTTACCGGGGTATAGCGCAGTCCGGTAGCGCGCCTGCTTTGGGAGCAGGATGTCAGGAGTTCGAATCCCCTTACCCCGACCATATTAAAAATCCTCGTATCGAAAGATACGGGGATTTTTTTTGCCTTCGATAATACTGGGCGTGCCGCAAAACCCTGTGGGAGCGAGCTTGCTCGCGATGACGGTGTATCAGGCGACATTGATATCGACAGAAAGGACGCCATCGCGAGCAAGCTCGCTCCCACAGGTTTACATCAGTGCAGCTTCAGCCGTGGCTCAGTACCGCGCCCGATCTTGCTGCCCAACATCAGCATCGCCGTGCGGAACGGCCCGTACAGCGCCATCTGGTGCATGCGGTACAGCGACACGTAGAACATCCGCGCCAGCCAGCCTTCGAGCATCACGCTGCCGGTGAGGTTGCCCATCAGGTTACCCACGGCCGAAAAGCGCGACAGTGAGATCAGCGAGCCGTAGTCGGTGTACTTGTACTCCGGCAGGGGCTTGCCTTCGATGCGCAGCTTCAGCGATTTGGCCAGCAACGAAGCCTGTTGGTGAGCGGCCTGGGCGCGTGGTGGCACATTGCGGTCGCTGCCTGGTTGCGGGCAGGCGGCGCAGTCGCCGAAGGCGAAGATGTTCTCGTCGCGGGTGGTTTGCAGGGTCGGCAGCACTTGCAGCTGATTGATGCGGTTGGTTTCCAGGCCATCGATGTCCTTGAGGAAACCCGGCGCACGAATCCCCGCGGCCCAGACTTTCAGGCTGGCCTTGATTTCGTTGCCGTCGGCGGTGATCAGGCTGTCGGCCGTCACTTCGCTGACCGCGGCATTGGTCATGACGTTGACCCCGAGTTTCTCCAGGGTTTTATGCACAGGCCCGCCAATCCGCTCCGGCAGCGCCGGCAGCACCCGTGGACCGGCTTCGATCAGGGTGATGTGCATGTTTTCCGGTTTGATCCGGTCCAGGCCATAGGCCGCCAGTTCGTGGGCGGCGTTGTGCAGCTCGGCGGCCAGCTCAACCCCGGTGGCACCGGCGCCGACGATGGCCACGCTGATTTGTTCCACTGCGTCGGTCTGACCGGCGTGTGCGCGCAAATAGTGATTGAGCAGTTGCTGGTGGAAACGCTCGGCCTGTTTGCGGGTGTCGAGGAACAGGCAGTGTTGCGCTGCGCCTTGGGTGCCGAAATCGTTGGTGGTGCTGCCGACGGAGATCACCAGCGAGTCGTAAGGCACTTCGCGCGCCGGCACCAGTTCCAGACCGGCCTCGTCGTAGGTGGCGGCCAACTGGATTTTTTTGTTCGCGCGATCGAGCCCGCTCATGCGCCCCAGCTGGAACTCGAAGTGGTTCCATTTGGCCTGGGCGACATAGTTGAGTTCGTCTTCGGAAGAGTTCAGGGACCCGGCTGCCACTTCGTGCAACAAGGGTTTCCAGATGTGGGTCAGGTTCGCGTCGACCAGCATCACGCTGGCCGTACCGCGCTTGCCCAGAGTCTTACCCAGACGGGTAGCCAACTCCAGACCGCCGGCGCCGCCGCCGACAATGACAATACGATGGGACATGGGGATAACTCGCAAGGCTAAAAGAAATCGGTGCAATTACCCGAGCGAGCGCAAGGCAGCTCATAGCGTCAGGTAACTGATAAGTCGGCTCAACAGGCCCAGACCAATGGTCACTGCCAATACCAGTACAAGGAGCATCCACGGCCGGAAAGGCCGGCGCTCGACTTGGTGCTGGGACAACTGCAGGTACTCTTCGACATGCTTTTGGTCGTCGGGGTTCAGGCGGCTGGTCATATCGGGCCTCGTCAAAGGTAGACGTTGCTGAATGTGTGGAAGCTACAGTGTTTTTACCCAGGGTTGAACGCAGCATAGCCGCTGTCTGGAACGGGTTCGACGCTGACGATATCGTCCAGGCGAATGATTCCACTTTTTAACACCCGGGCAGTGATTCCGCCATGTCCGCGCACGGCCTGAAAGGTGCCGATGCCCAGGTTGCTTTCAAGGCGCGCGCAGGGTTGGCACCATCCAGTGGTTTCGAACGTTGCCTGGCCAATCCGGAAGCGGCGGCCCTTGAGGCTGAACAGGTTGATGCCACTGATAACGAGATTGCGCCGCAGATCTTCAGGCCGGACCGGATGATCCTGTGCACGCCCCATCAGCGAACTGATCACCGCCAGGTGCTCCCACTGAATCAGCGTGACCTGCCGCGCATTGCGCACGCCGGGGCGGGCGTGGTCGCCGGTCAGGCCGGCCTCCAGGCGCGCTTCCACGGCATCGAGTTCAAGCATTGCCGAACGTGATTGCGGGCGCACGCCGATCCAGCGTACACGACCTTGTTGTGGCACCTCGGCGATCAGCGCCTGCAGCGGGCTCACAGGCTGATCCCGACGTCAAAGACAATGCTGCGCCCCAGGTTGCTGCGCAAGAAGTCCGGTGCATCCGGGTGGGCGAACAGCACGCGGGCAAAAGTCGGCCCGACCAGGGACAGTGAACGCCAGCCCTGGCGCAGGTACTCGGTCGGCGGCGGGAAATGGCTGTTGAGGTCCAGCACTTCGCGTTTGAGGCTGGCGAAGGCAATGATGTCCAGTTCACCCAGGTCCATGCCGCGCTCTTTGTAGTTGTGCGCTTTTTTGCGCAAGGTCGGCGCCAATCGCAACAAGAACTCGTTGGCGGGGATGCGTCGTGGCTTGGCCTCGCGGCGTACCAGTTGGCTCAGGGAAAACGCGCTGCGTCGGCGCTGCAGTTCGTCGCGCCATTCATCGTTGAGGCGCCGGCCTTCGTCGAGCACGAAGAACACCTCGAAACTGGCATCGCGAAACAACACGTCCGGCGGCTCCCCGGCGGGGGCGAATTCATCGGCGCGATAGGGAATGTTCAAACCTTGCAACAGGCGCTGGCACACCCAACGCTCCCGCTCCCATTTGCGGGCATTGGACAGAAACGCGTTGGCTTGCTCGGCCGCGATGGTCAGCAGGCGTAAATAATCTGAGTCATCCATAGGCCCAAGCTTAGCGTTCAAATGTGATCGCAAAGAAGACAATTTGTCGGAGAGGCTCATAAGCCTTCCGTTCCCATGCCCGTTTCAGGGCCCTGCACAAAACGGATAGTGATCTGCGCGCACTGGCTATTGCCACGTGGCGGGCGGCTCTACCCTCGGCTGTACGGACGTAAGCCGTGTTACCGCCGCTCTAAAAAACAACAACAAGAGATAGATGCCATGCGCAAGATCGACGTACATGAGGTTATCGACAACGCTCGTTTCAACCGCTTTCACTGGATGGTGCTGTTCTGGTGTGCCCTGATCATCATCTTCGACGGTTACGATCTGGTGATCTACGGCGTGGTCTTGCCGATGCTGATGAAAGAGTGGGGGCTCAGTCCTCTGCAAGCCGGTGCACTGGGCAGCTATGCACTGTTCGGCATGATGTTCGGCGCGCTGTTCTTCGGTCCGCTGTCGGACAGGATCGGCCGCAAAAAAGCCATCACGATCTGCGTGATGCTCTTCAGTGGCTTCACCGTGCTCAATGGTTTCGCCCGCAACCCCACCGAGTTCGGCCTCTGTCGCTTCATTGCCGGGCTCGGCATTGGCGGCGTGATGCCTAACGTCGTCGCACTGATGAACGAGTACGCGCCGAAAAAAATCCGCAGCACTCTGGTCGCGATCATGTTCAGCGGTTATTCGGTGGGCGGCATGCTGTCCGCCGGGCTGGGCATTGTGCTGATCCCGGGTTTCGGCTGGCAGTCGGTGTTTTACGTGGCGGTCCTGCCGTTGCTGTTGTTGCCGCTGATCATGTATTTCCTGCCCGAATCGGTGGGCTTCATGTTGCGTCAGGGGCGTCATGAAGAGGCGCGCAATATTCTTCAGCGCATCGATCCGGCCTACGTCGCGCAAACCTGCGATCAATTGCACATGGGCGAGGTAAAAGGCACGGGCACCCCGGTGTTGCAGCTGTTCCGTGAAGGCCGTGCGCTGCGCACGCTGATGCTGTGGCTGGCGTTTTTCTGCTGCCTGTTGATGGTGTACGCGCTGAGTTCCTGGCTGCCGAAACTGATGGCCAACGCCGGTTACAGCCTGGGTTCGAGCCTGTCGTTCCTGCTGGTGTTGAATTTCGGGGCGATCTTCGGGGCGGTCGGTGGCGGGGTGCTGGGCGACAAACTCAATCTGCCGCGGGTGCTGGCGGTGTTTTTCGCCATGGCGGCGGTGTCGATAACCCTGTTGGGCTTCAACAGCCCGATGCCGGTGTTGTACCTGCTGATCGCCATTGCGGGTGCCACCACCATTGGCTCGCAAATTCTCTTGTACGCCTGCGCCGCGCAGTTTTATTCCATGACAATTCGTTCTACCGGTCTGGGCTGGGCGTCGGGCATTGGGCGCAACGGGGCCATCGTCGGTCCGCTGCTGGGTGGTGTCTTGCTCGGGATCAGCCTGCCCCTGCAACTGAACTTCATGGCGTTTGCCTTGCCCGGTGCAGTGGCGGCCCTGGCCATGACCGTGTTCGCCATCAGCAGCCGACGCAGCGCTGCTGGCGTCAACCCAGCGTTGTCAGCGACCGGTGCCTGAATCATGAAAGCGTTTTTCCAGGACTTCTCGTTGTCAGCCGCTGTGGCTGGATTCATTGCCACGGTGATTTCCTATGCCGGTCCATTGGTGATCATCTTTCAGGCGGCAGAAGCGGCACATCTTTCGCGGGAAATGTTGTCGTCCTGGATTTGGGCGATCTCCATTGGCAGTGCCGTGCTCGGTATCGGTTTGAGCCTGCGCTACCGCGTTCCGGTGATCATCGCCTGGTCGGCGCCGGGCTCGGCGTTGCTGGTGACGCTGTTGCCGGACATCTCCATGGCAGAGGCAGTGGGGGCTTATCTGGTCAGCAGCCTGGTCATTTTCCTGGTTGGCATCTCGGGGGCTTTCGACCGGATCATCAGCAAGCTGCCCGCTGCGATCGCGGCGGCGATGCTGGCGGGGATCCTGTTCAGTTTCGGCACCGGGTTGTTCGTGTCGATGCAGCACAAGCCGGTGCTGGTCCTGGCGATGTTTGCCTGCTACCTGATCTGCAAGCGAGTGATGCCGCGTTATGCGGTGATGATGGTGCTGCTGGTGGGCTGCTCGATTGCCGCGTTCACCGGTGATTTGCATCGTGAAGCGCTGGTGATCGGCCTGGCCACGCCGGTGTGGATCACGCCCGAGTTCAGCCTGGGCGCGATCCTGAACATCGCCTTGCCGCTGGTGATGGTGGCGCTGACCGGTCAGTTCGTGCCCGGCATGGCGGTGCTGCGCGTCAGCGGTTATCCGACGCCGGCGAGCCCGATCATCGCCAGCAGCGCGCTGGGCACGGCACTGCTGGCGCCCTTTGGTTGCCATGGGCTGAACCTGGCGGCGATCACCGCGGCGATCTGCACCGGTCGCGAAGCTCACGAAGATCCTCGCAAACGCTACGTGGCCGGGGTCGTCGGCGGCCTGTGCTACCTGCTGTTGGGGATCTTCGGCGCCACGCTGGTCTCGCTGTTTTCAGCATTCCCCAAAGAGTTGATCGCGGCGCTGGCCGGGCTGGCCCTGTTCGCCGCCATTGCCGGTGCGTTGACGGGCGCGATGGCAGTGCCGAGCGATCGTGAAGCCGCGCTGGTGACCTTTCTGGTCACGGCTTCGGGCATGTCGTTGTTCGGTTTGTCCGCGGCATTCTGGGGGCTGATTTTCGGCATGGTCACCCATGTGCTGTTGAGCGTCCGTCGCCCCGTTCCCCGTCGCCAATCAACTGCAACTGAAGTCCTACAACCAGTCGATCAATAACAATAAGAGAAAAACGATGAAACAGATTCTCCCAACAACCGGTTCGGCGTTGTCCCTGGCTGTCGTCTCGAGTTTTTCCACGGGCGCGATGGCGGCGCAAACCGGCTTTGTCGAAGACACCACCGCGACGTTGCAGGCGCGCAATTACTACTTCAGCCGCGACTATTCCGACATCGTCGGCGCCAACCAGCAATCGAAAGCTGAAGAGTGGGCCCAGGGGTTCATCCTCAACGTGAAGTCTGGATACACCCAAGGCACCGTCGGGTTTGGGGTGGACGTCATCGGCTTGCTTGGCCTCAAGCTCGACAGCGCTCCGGACCGGACCAATACCGGTTTGCTGCCGGTGCAGGACGACGGCCGCGCGGCAGACAACTACAGCCGTCTGGAAGGTGCGTTGAAGATGCGCTACTCCAAAACCGAGCTGAAAGTCGGTGAGTTGCAACCCAATCTGCCGGTGTTGGCATTCAGCGATATCCGCCTGCTGCCACCGAGTTATCAGGGCGCAAGTATCACCTCCAGCGAGATCAATGGCCTGACGCTGCAGGGTGGTCACTTGAGTTCAACCAGCCTGCGCAACGAGGCTGGCGACGAAAAGATGCAAGCGATGCTGGGTCACGTGCCGCAGCGCCAGGTCAGCAGTGACGGTTTCAATTTTGCCGGCGCTGATTATGCCTTCAACGACAAGCGCAGCTCGGTCAGCGCCTGGTACGGGCAACTGGAAGATATCTACAACCAGCGTTTTCTGGGTTTAAAGCACAGTGAACCGGTGGGCGACTGGATCCTCGGCGCCAACCTCGGTTACTACGATTCGCGCGAGGACGGCAAAAAACTGCTGGGCAACATCGACAACCAGGCGTTCTTCTCGTTGCTGTCGGCCAAGCGTGGCGGTCATACGTTTTACGTCGGCTATCAGGGGATGTTCGGCGACAGCGCATTTCCACGGGTATTTGCCAACATCTCGCCGCTGGGCAACGAAGTGCCGACCTACGAGTTCGCCTCCACCGATGAACGTTCCTGGCAGGCGCGCTACGACTTCGACTTCGCGGCGCTCGGCGTACCGGGGCTGACCAGTACCGTGCGCTACATCAGCGGCAATAACGTCGATACCGGCAAGGGCTATGAAGGCAAGGATCGCGAGCGTGACCTGGACATCGGCTATGTGTTGCAGAGCGGCAGCCTCAAAGGTCTTGGCATCCGAGTGCGCAACGCGATGGCGCGTTCAAACTACCGCAGTGATATCGACGAGAACCGCTTGATCCTCAGCTACACCTGGACCTTGCTGTGAGCCCATTGATCACAGGTTGCTGGTGCAATCACCGATGACGTTATAGGTCACGCGGTGAGTCTGGCCTTGATGATCGACATACTCCATGGTCGCCGGTACGACCCCGCACGCGGTCGCGGTGTCGGACACCGAAACTACCTTGGCGATGTCCAGTGGCTGCGCCGGGTTGTACAGGACTGCGAGCGGTTCGTTGTCAGCGGCCATGGCCGAGGTGGCGATGACGGTCAGCAACAGGCTGATCAACGTTTTCATGTTGGCGTGCTCCGTGTTGTTTGTGATGTTTGAATTTTAGTCTTTGCCACCCACGGATAAAGGGGCGAACGGTGGATGCAGCCTTACATAAACCGTAACAGTCATCGCCCGAGGGGGGCTTATGGATGTGCTTAACAACTTGCGCGTGTTCATCCGGGTGGTGGATTGCGCCAGTTTCACCGGGGCTGCCGATGCGCTGGATCTGTCGACCGCCCAGGTATCCCGATTGGTGGCGGATCTGGAGGAACATGTACAGGCGCGCCTGCTGCAACGCACCACGCGGCGCTTGAGCCTGACCGACGCCGGCGAGCGCTTCCTGCTGCGCAGCCGGCAAATCGTCGAGGCCATGGATGAGGCGACGGCCGAGGCCCGTGGCGCTCATATCAAGCCGGCCGGACGCTTGCGGGTGCAGAGCATGAACGGCCTGGGTGTGCTGCTCACGCCGTTGATCGCCCGCTACAGCGAGCTGTATCCCGATGTGGTGTTCGAGTTGACCTTGTCGCAGCTCAATCCCGATCCGCTGGAGGAGGGGCACGATGTGGTGATTTCGATAGCTCCCGAACTGGCCGACTCGCAAATGGTTGCGCAGGCCGTCGGGCAGATCTACAGCGTGCCCTGTGCCTCCCCGGCTTACTTGCAACGCCGGGGTGTGCCGCGGCAGCCGCAGGCGTTGAACGATCATCAATGCCTGCGCATGCTCGACCCGTTGTACGGCGATCAATGGCTTTTCCAGGACGAGCACGGCGAGCACGCCGTCAGCCCGGCCAAGACCTTTCAGTGCAACGTTGCCGAGTCGATGGTCAAGGCTTCGGAGGCGGGCATGGGCGTCAGCCTGCTGCCGTTCTACACCGCGACGCGGCCCTTGAGTGATGGCACTTTGCTGCGCCTGTTACCTGCATGGCGCCTGCGCGAGCGTAATGTGTATGCGCTGTATCCTTCGCGACGCTTTCTCGATGCCAAGGTCCGCACCTGGGTGGACTTTCTCAAGTCTGAGCTGCCGAAGCTGTTCGCCGAACATGACGTGGTGATGAACGATCCGCGGCATTGGGCTTGAAGTCGAAGGGCGGGCGAGCGGCGGTGTAGACTGAGTGTCGTTTGTCTTTCGCCAAGGAGTCGCGCATAGCCATGATCGGTGCAGAGTTGCTGTCATCGCAAACCCTTGCGGCCGGATGGCTGATCTATGTGCCGGTGTTGATCTGGGCGATCTGGCGCGCGCCGTGGGTTGAACTGTTCACCGACAGCCGTCGTCAGCATCTGCTGTTTGGAACGGTGTTTGCGCTGTTTCTGTTGTGGCTGGTGCGGCGCGACTTTGATACCGGCGTGTCGTACCACTTCATCGGCATGACAGCGGTGACGCTACTGCTGGACTGGCCGCTGGCGCTGGTTGGCGGGTTGGTTGCACAAACGGGGCTGGTGCTGCTCGGCCGACAGGACCTGGCGGCGGTCGGGGTCAATGGTGCGCTGTTGATTGCGCTGCCGGTGCTGGTCACCGAGTGCTGCGCGATCCTGGTGGAGCGGGCGCAGCCACGAAATCCCTTCGTGTATATCTTCGTCTCCGGATTCTTTGCCGCCGCGCTGTCGGCATTGCTGTGTCTGCTGCTGGCGCTTTGGTTGTTATGGTTCGACGAGCGTTTTGCCATGCCGTACTGGCTGGAAGATTTTGTCGGATATCTATGGCTGATCATTTTTCCCGAAGCGTTTATCAACGGCATGATCGTCAGTGCGCTGGTCGTGTTTTGTCCGGAGTGGCTTGAGACGTTCAACCGCACCCGCTACCTCTCGGCCCCCTGGAAGGACGACGATCCCAAGCCCTGAAATCGTCGACCCGGTGGATCAGTGGCGCGGGTCGAAGTCACCGCTGAACATCTCGTCCTCGGCATCGGGGGCCACTGGGATCTTGTGTTCTTCGGACGCCCAGGCGCCCAGGTCGATCAGTTTGCAGCGATCGGAGCAGAATGGCCGGAATTTGCTTTCGGCGGTCCATTCCACGGGGGCGCCACAGGTTGGGCATTCGACGGTTGTTGGTTGGCTCATGACTGGCCTCCACGCAAAGTAAGATAAAAGTGATGCAGGCGTTCGACCTCGCTGTGCAGCCAGGCCAGGTCGCGGTCATTGACCACGACGTCGTCGGCATGACTTACGCGATCCTGACGGCTGGATTGGGCCTTGAGAATCGCCTGGACCTGCTGCTCGCTGGTCTGGTCACGTTGCAGGGTGCGTTCAATCTGCAATTGTTCCGGGGCATCGATCACCAGTACCCGTTGGGTCATGGCGTACTGGCCGGACTCGATCAGCAGCGGCGATACCAGAATCGCATAAGGCGATTTTGCCAGCGCCAGGTGATGAGCGATTTCCTCGCCGATCAGTGGATGCAGGAGGCCCTCCAGCCAGCGGCGCTCTTCAGGCACTTCGAAGATCAATTTGCGTAGCGCAGCGCGGTCCAGTTGTCCGTCGGTCTGCAACACACCGGGGCCGAAGTGTTCTGCGATCTGTGCCAGTGCCGGGCGGCCGGGTTCAACGACCCAGCGAGCGGCATGATCGGCGTCGACCACATGCACGCCCAGATCGATGAAGTGTTGGGCGGCCGCGCTTTTTCCGCTGCCGATGCCGCCGGTCAGGCCGAGAATCCAGGGTTTTTCCACAGGGGTATTCATTTCAAACCGACAGACTGCCAATAGAAGTCGGTTATTTGACCACCCCAGAGCAACGCAATCCAGCCGGCAATGGCCAGATAGGGACCGAAAGGGATCGGCGTCGAGGTTTTTGCATGGCGCCAGCGCAGCAGCACCAGCCCGATAATGGCACCCACCAGCGAGGACAGCAGGATGGTCAGGGGCAAAATCTGCCAGCCACCCCAGGCGCCCAGCATCGCCAGCAGCTTGAAATCACCGTAGCCCATGCCGTCCTTGCCCGTGACCAGCTTGAACAGCCAGAACACCGACCACAGCAGGCCGTAGCCGGCGACCGCCCCCCAAAGCGCCTCGTGCAACGACACGAACAGGCCGAAACTGTTGATGATCAACCCCAGCCATATCAACGGCAGCACCAGTACGTCCGGCAATATCTGATGTTCGGCGTCGATCAGGCTCATCGCCAGCAACCCCCAGCTCAGGATCAGCATCAGGCCGGCCGGCCAACCGAAGCCGAAGTGCCAGGCAACAAACGCTGACAACAGGCCGCAGGCCAATTCGGTCAACGGATAGCGCGGGCTGATCGCCGCCGCACAGGCTGAACAACGGCCGCGCAAAAACACATAACTGAGCAGCGGGATGTTTTCCCAGACGCGGATTCGGTGTTCGCAGTGCGGGCATTGGGAGTGGGGTAGCAACAGGTTGTAGGTCGGCAACGGCGTTTCACCAGGCAGCCCGAGAATGTCATGGGCCTGCTCACGCCAGTCGCGTTCGAGCATTTTCGGCAGGCGCCAGATCACGACATTGAGGAAACTGCCGACCAGCAGGCCAGTGATGCCTGCGAGAAGGACAAAGGCCAGCGGAGAGTGAATCAGGATTTCATTCAAGGGCATGTCAGATCGCTGAGCCAAGTTGGAAGATGGGCAGGTACATGGCAACTACCAGTCCACCGACGATAACACCCAGCACCACCATGATGAACGGCTCCATCAGACTGGTGAGGTTATCGACCATGTTATCGACGTTGTCTTCGTAGAACCCCGCGACTTTGTCGAGCATGGCGTCCAGGGTGCCTGACTCTTCGCCGATGGCCGTCATCTGTATCGCCATGTTCGGAAAGACGCCGCAGGTACGCATGGCGAAATTCAATTGCATGCCGGTCGAAACGTCTTGCCGGATGCGCAACACAGCGCGCTTGAACACGCTATTGCCAGTCGCGCCGGCCACTGATTGCAGGGCCTCCATCAGCGGCACGCCGGCAGCGAAAGTGGTCGACAGTGTGCGGGCGAACCGGGCCACGGCGGACTTGTGCATCAGGGTGCCCACCAGCGGCAGCTTCAGCAGCCAGGTGTCCATCCGGTCACGCAAGGCTGGGGACTTTCCGAGGATGTGGCGCACGCCGAAGGCCATCGTGAGCAGCGCGCCCAGGACCACCCACCACCAGGCCTGCATGAATTGCGACAGTCCAATGACCATCACGGTAAAGGCCGGCAGTTCGGCGCCGAAGCCTTTGAAGACCGACTCGAACTGCGGCACGACATTGACCAGCAGAATTCCGGTGACAATCGCCGCGACGAATACCACAACTAGCGGGTAGGTCATGGCTTTCCTGATCCTGGCCTTGAGGGATTCGCTTTTTTCCTTGTAGGTCGCGACTCGCTCCAGAAGGGTGTCGAGGGCACCGGCCTGTTCGCCGGCATCCACCAGGTTGCAATACAGTTCATCGAAATACCGGGGCTTCTTGCGCAGGGCGGCGGCAAAGCTGCTGCCTGCCGCAACTTCCTGTTTCAGTTCGTCCACCAGCGTGCGCATGGCCGGATTGTCGAAGCCCTCGCCGATGATGTCGAAGGACTGCAACAACGGCACGCCGGCCTTCATCATCGTCGCCATTTGCCGGGTGAACAGGGCGATGTCCTGGGCCTTGATACGCTTGCCCATGCTGAAAACCGATTGGTTTTTCTTGCGAACCTTGCCCGGACTGATGCCTTGCTTGCGTAGTTTCGCCTTGATCAGCGCCGGGTTTTGAGCGCTGAGTTCGCCGGTCACTTTTGTGCCTTTGCGGTCGATGCCTTCCCATGCATACACGCTGATTTTCGCTGCCTTGACCGCCATGTTCAGTCCTGGGGATTCCGATTGAATTGCTCTTATAGCCTAGTCAAAGGATGAGGCCAAACCCGCAAGGGTGAGGTGACAAAAAACGTCAGATAGTGCGGGTCCTGGTAGGAGGAAAAGGCCTGATGGCTACCAGATCCCTTGCCAACAGGGGCTTCCGGCCTTGGCACAGGCTGTGCTGCCATGGGGCAGGTCATGAGCCTCCGACTCATGCATGGAGCTTGTAAATGAACAATCAGAAAGGTTTTACCCTGATCGAGTTGCTTGTCGTGGTGGCGATCATCGGAATCCTGGCAACACTGGGCCTGCCGATGTATTCCAAGTACCAGGCCCGGGCCAAGGTCACGGCGGCGCTGGCCGAGCTGACTGCGATGAAAGTGCCGTTCGAGGATGTGATCAATCAGGGGGAAACTCCGACAATTGCCAACGTGGCGCCCGCCGGTGTGGCATCGACCACCCATTGCGCCCTGTCTGTGACGGCTACAACGCCGGAGGGAGCGGGATCAATCGTCTGTACGTTGCACAATGCTCCGGGGGTGGTTCAAGGCAAAACTGTCACCCTGACACGGGACGAAACCAAAGGCTGGTCATGCAAGAGCAGTGTTTCCCCGGATTACTTGCCTAAAGGGTGTTCCGGTTCTGCGGCATGAGTTGCTGAATCAATTCCCCGCTTTTTTGCGGGGTTTTCCTGTTTGTCGACCCGTCCTCAGAAGCTAAAAAGAAAGCTCAGAAATTTCAGCATCTTAGGAACTTTCCACAAACCCGCAACTTGCATGCAGTGTTTCTGAATCTCGTGCATTTTGCATGATTCCGAAAATTGGCTGATTTTATAATTTATTGATTTATAAGGTTTTATTCTCTGTTTCAAAGTTGGCACAGCGTTCGCAATACCCTTGGTAACCCTGCCGACAAGACACCCGGCAGACTTTCCGAAAAACAGGAGTTACTCGTATGAAGAAGTTCGCTATCACTGCCGCTGCTGCTACCGCGCTGACCCTGACCATGGGCAACGCCGCGTTTGCTCAAACCACCCAGGCAACCCAGTCGCCAATGGTGCTGGCTGCCGGTGAGATGACCGAAGCGAAAGAAGCTACTTCCGATACCTGGATCACCACCAAAGTCAAAGCTGACCTGATGACTGAAAAAGGCATTCCAGGTAGTGACATCAAGGTTGAAACCAACAAAGGTGTGGTATCGCTGTCGTCAACCACCGCCGTGACCGATTCGCAAAAGGAAATGGCTGTGGCCATCACCAAGAAAATCAAAGGCGTCAAGGCGGTCTCCGCTGACGGCCTGAAAGCCGAGTAAGGCAAGACTTCTCGCCTGGACCGGGAGAAGGCGCGACAGACGAGCCGAGTCATACGTCTATTGCAACCTGAGTGTTCATGCGAAGGGCCAAACGGATATTGGCCATCACAGGCCCCGCGCAATTTTGCCGGGGCCTGTTTTATTTGGGGAGAAATACAAAAAGCTGTGCGGGCTATATGAAGTTTTGGTGATGCCCCATCAGCTCTGACCGGGCATCACTCGGCATCCAGATGCATCGGTGTCACCACGCGGCCGTCACTTTCCGCTTCGCCCAGATTGGCGTCGATGAAGTACACCCGCTGATCTTCCAGTTTGGCCTTGTCGACCAGGTAATCCTTGATGCTGCTGGCGCGCTCCTGACCCAGTTGACGCAACAGTACGTCACTGGAGCTCCAGAACTTGATCACCTCGGCGCGCATTTTCGCGGTGCGCTCTTCCTTGCCCAGGTCCTTCCATTCGGCAGGGGGCTGGGTTTTAAGGCGGGTGCGGTAGATGCCTTCGAGCAACGGGCCTTTTTCCCCGTCCGGCACTTCGAGCAACGAAGCCTGGGCCGGGACCTTGTCGCCGCGACGCTGGAGCATTTTGTAGTAGTTGTACTGGTACTCACGCTCCAGGCGTTGTTCGGCGATCAGCGGGCCATCGCTGCTCTGGGCGGCGGTGCCTTCGATTTCCAGACGCAGGGCCGGGCGTTCCTTGAGCGCATTGGACAGTTTGTCCAGGGCGCCTTCGGCGTCCTTGCCCAACTCGCTGGAACCCGCCGCGAATGAAACGCTGCCCAGGTCTTCCGAACCGCCACCGTTGACCAGCCCGCCAATGAGTTTGAACGGTGCCGCCGCGGCTTTGACGATCAGGTTGCGCAAGGTCTGCCAGATAATCGGCATGACGCTGAACTGAGGGTTGTTCAGATCGCCGGTGACCGGCAGCTCGATGGAGATCTTGCCGTCGACGTCCTTGAGCAAGGCAATGGCCAGTTTCAGCGGCAGGCTCACGGCATCCGGGCTGTCGACTTTTTCACCCAGTTGCAGTTGCTCGACCACCACTTTGTTGTCGGCTTTGAGCTGCCCCTTGGTGATCTGGTAATGCAGGTCGAGATTGAGCCGGCCCTTGCGGATGCGGTAGCCGGCGAACTTGCCGGAGTAGGGGGTCAGCGTGGTCAGTTCCACGCGTTTGAAGCTGGTGGCGATGTCGAGGCTCTCCATCGGGTCGAACGGGTTGACCGAGCCCTTGATGGTCACCGGCGCGTAGCGATCGACCTTGCCCTTGACGTCGACATTGGCCGGTTTCCGCTGACGGCTGTCGATGGTGCCGATCTGCCCGTTGAGTTGCTGGACGGCGGTGGCGAAGTTCGGGGTCAGGCTGAAGTCGGCGAAGTTGGCCGAACCGTCATTGATGAAAATACCGCCGATGTGGATGCCAAGAGGTTTTTCGTTGCTTGTCGGTTTGCTCGTTGCCGGTTTTGCCCCGGAGTCCGCCGGTTGCGGAATCAGCAGGTCGTCGATGTTGGTGGTGCGATCATCGTTGATCATGAAACGCGCATAGGGCTGGAACAGGTTGACCTTGTCGATCGACAGGCTGTCCCCATGCTGATAGTTCAGGCCTTCGACCACGACCTGTTGCCACTTGAGGAAGTCGCGGGTTTTCAGGGTGTCCAGGGTATGCAACTGATCGACCTGGGCGCGACCGGTGACGTTGAAGGCCAGGGGCTCGGTGCTTTTCAGGTTGACCGCCAGATCGCTGCCGAGCATGCCGCTGCGCAGTTCCAGGCGAATGAAGGGCGTGATGTAGGACTGGGCAACCCGCAGGTCGATGTCTCTGGTCTGGACCTTCAGCCTGGCGCTGACCGGGGCCAGATTGACCTCGCCGTCGGCCATGATCTTGCCTTGCTTGCCCACACCGGTATCGAGCTTGAGGGTAAAGGGCGAGCCGTTGAGGCTGTCGAAGTTTTGCAGGTCGAGGTTCAGCGGAGCCAGGTCCAGGGCGACGGCAGGCTGTGCCTTGCGGTCAGCCAGATGCACCTTGTAGTCGCGCAGTTGCACATCCTTGAGCAGCACCTGCCAGGGTTTGTCGGGTGCGCCCGGTTCGGGTTTCGGTGAGTCTGCCGCCGCCGGAGTGCTGGCCGGTTCGGCATCCGCCTTGGCTTTGGCGGTGGCTTTTGACGGTTGGCTGGCGAACAGTTTCTGCCAGTCGAGTTGGCCGTCCGGTTCCAGCGCGGCCCAGGTTTCCAGTTTGTGGCTGCGGATCTTGCCGACCACCACCTGCTGTTTGGCCAGGTCCACCGTGGTTTCGCTGACGTCCAGGCGCTCAAGCTTTACCAGCGGCCGGCCATCCGGCGCCTTGATCGCGAAGGGGGCGACAGTGACCGCTACATTGCTCAACAGCAGCTCGGTTTCCTTGGACAGACTGAGTTTGTAGTCGGTGCTGATGCTCATGACGCCGTTTTCGAGGTCCAGTGGCACGGCATCGCGCACATAGGGCCAAAAGGCTTTCATCTTGCCATCAGTGATTTTCAGCTTACCTTCGGAGGCGATCGGGATCAGGCTGAAATTACCCGTCCAGTCGATCTGTCCGCCATTGGGGCCGACGGCCACCAGGGTCATGTCGGCACTGTCATCGGGCAGGGTGCTGAGGTTCTTCAATTCGAAATCGAGGGAGTCGTAGAGAAACTCGATAGGCTCGCTGGGCCGGGCGTCTACAAAGTGCAGGGCGCCGCCGGCCAGCTTGATGCGCTCGATACGCAGCGGAAACGGCTTGGCGTTCGGGTCGGCGGGCGTGGGTTCGCTTGCTGGCAGTTTGAACAGCCCGAGCAGATTGAGTTTGCCGTCCTTGCCGAACAGGATTTCGGTCTTGGGCTTGTCCAGTTCGATATCGGACAGGTGCACCGCCTTGGTCCACAGGCTGTCGAGTTGCAGATTGGCGTACAAACGTTCGAAAGCGACCTGCTCCTTGCCGGGCTCGCCGATGTTCAAGCCCCAGAGGGTCAGTTCAAGGCTGAACGGATTGAACTCGATCCGCTGGATCGTGGCGGGGGTGGTGGCGTAATTGGCCAGTTGCTGGTTGGCAATGCGCAACGCCACACCCGGTAAAATCAGAAAACCCAGCAAGCTGTAGAGGGCCAGAGCAGTCAACAAGGCGCCGATGGCGCGGATCAATCCTTTGTACATGTGCGGCTTCATCTGTCTGAATCGGAGTGCCTTGGAGTATGGCACGCGTTTCCGGTTCCGAAGTGATTGACCTGTCGAGGAAGTTTCAGATTTCTCCCACAGCTGTCAGAGCTGCAGAATCAGGGTTTTCAGCGGTGGTTGCTGATCCATCGACGGGAAGTCGGCGCCTGGTTTCATCACGCTCCACTCACGCACCGGCCGCCCGGCCTTCTCCGCACAACGCAAAACCTGCTCGCGCCAGTCGTCCATGCTGACTTTCGCCAGGTTGTTGCAGCAGATCAGCACGCCGTTGTCGGCGGTGGTCAACAAGGCCGGCTTGAGCAGGCTCTGATAGTCGCGCAGCAGGTCGACGGTGCCGAATGCGCTCTTGGCCCAGGCCGGAGGGTCCAGCAGCACCAGATCGTACTGGCGCTGTTCCAGGCGCTGATAGCTCGGCAGTTTTTGCCCGCGGCGCTGGCTGATCGGCAGGCCGGCCAGTTGGCGAATGGCCGGAAAGTAGTCGGACTGGATAAATTCCATGGTCGGCAACTGCGGGTTGAGTTGGCCGTTCTCGCGACCGACCGCCAGATTGCCTTCGGCGAAGTCCAGGTTGCACACCTCGCGCGCACCGCCGGCGGCGGCACTGAGGCCGACACCACAGGTGTAGGCGAACAGGTTCAGCACGCTTTTGTTTTTGCTGTGATCCTTGACCCAGCCGCGGGTGTTGCGCAGGTCGAGGAACAGCAGCGGGTCTTGTCCGGCATGGCGGCCACGCACCCGATAGTTCAGGCCCCATTCGTGGCCGACCAGGTCTTGCATGGCGGCCTCGTCGGCGCGGTAGACGATGTCTTCGCGATCGATGCGCGAGTTGCCGCGGGAGCGGTCGTTGTAGACCAGCAGGGTTTCAAAACCCAGGTATTGGTTGATCGCGACGTGCAGTTGCAGCAGCGCCTCGCGCTCCAGCGGCTGGTGGAAGCTCTGTACCAGCAATTGCGGGCCGTAGCGGTCGATGGTCAGGCCACCGGCACCTTCCTGGCTGCCGTGGAACAGGCGATAGCAGTCGGTGCCCTGCTGGTGCAGTTCGGCGAGCAGGTCCTGGCGTTGATCGAGGGCGGCGCGCAGCGCCTGATTCAAGGAAGACATGCTGGGCGCCTTGCAGGAGAGAATTGGGCGCGGGAGTTTAACAGTTACTGAGCTTCAAGCTTCAAGCTTCAAGCTTTGAGCTTGCGGCTCTGAGCATCAGGTCAGTAAACCCATCCTTCGTTTAGCCCGATGCACCGATCCATTACGCACCGCCCAGCGCAGCATTGGCGCGCTGCGGTTGACGCTGGCGCGGATCAGTTTGCGTTGCAGCGGGTTTTGGCTGACGCCGAGCATGTCACTGGCCCAATCCGGCAACAGATCGATCCCCGCCTGCATCATGAGCCCCCCGAACGGCTTGGCCAAACGACTGGGAGAGGGCGCGTTCAACAACAGGCGCAGCACCTCGCGGCTGCGCTCGTCGCACAGCAGTTGCGGGCGCACGTGCTCAAGGTAGTCGGCAATGGCCTGTCGCGAACGGGGCACCTCCCGGGCACCGAGCCGCTCGGCTACCAAGGCGATCTCTGCGTAATAGCGATCCTGATCGACTGGGGACAGATGCGGGTTGCGATAGCGTAAATGCGCGGCGAGGAAGTTGCTGACCTCGGCGACGTGCACCCAGGTCAGCAGATCGGGATCGCTGGCGGCATAGGGGCGTCCATCCGGCGCCGTGCCGGTTACCTGCAAGTGAATGGTGCGAACCTTCTCGATCAACCAGTCGGCGTCTTGCCGCGAACCGAAGGTGGTGCCGGAGATGAACTGCCCGGTGCGACGCAAGCGACCGAGCATGTCCTCACGAAAATTCGAATGGTCCCAGACCCCTGCCAATGCCAGCGGGTGCAGGGCCTGCAGCATCAGGGCGCTGATGCCACCGATCAGCATGCTGCTGAAATCGCCATGGACTTGCCAGCTCACCGAGTCCGGTCCGAACAGCCCGGGGTCGCCCTTGGGGTTTTCCAGGTCGAGCTTGCCCAGGGACAAACCGGTCAGGCTCATGATCTGGGTTTCAATGCGGGTGCGGATGAATTCCATGGTGTCCCGGTAATTTCCTGTAGGCGCGAGCCTGCTCGCGATGGACTTCAACGGTAACGCGTTTCTCCTGAATGTACGCGGAGCACTTGAGTTCATCGCGAGCAAGCTCGCTCCTGCAAAGGCACGTTATTGATTCAGGCGTTTGTCGATCAGCCCTTGCACCACGCTCGGGTCGGCCAGGGTCGAAGTATCGCCCAGGCTATCGAGTTCGTTGCAGGCGATCTTGCGCAGAATGCGCCGCATGATCTTGCCTGAGCGTGTTTTCGGCAAGGCTGGCGCCCATTGGATCAAGTCTGGTTTGGCAAAATTGCCGATTTCCTTGCCGACCAGGGCCAGCAATTCCTGCTTCAGTTCATCGCTGGTCTCAACGCCGTTCATGGGCGTGACGAAGACATAGATGCCCTGGCCCTTGATGTCGTGGGGGTAACCGACCGCAGCGGCCTCGGCGATGCTTTCGTGCAGCACCAGGGCGCTTTCCACTTCGGCGGTGCCGATACGGTGGCCGGACACGTTGATCACATCGTCGATGCGCCCGGTGATCCAGTAGTCGCCATCTTCATCGCGCCGCGCGCCATCGCCGGTGAAGTAGTAACCGGGATACGGCTTGAAATAGGTGTCGACCATGCGCTGCGGGTCGCCATAGACGCTACGGATCTGCGCCGGCCAGCTGGATTTTATGGCCAGTACGCCGCTGCCGGCGCCTTTGATTTCCTTGCCTTGCTCGTCGAGCAGCACCGGCTGCACGCCGAACATCGGTTGTGTGGCGCAACCGGGCTTGATCCGTTGGGCGCTGACCAAAGGGCTGAGCATGATGCCGCCGGTTTCGGTCTGCCACCAGGTATCGACGATCGGGCAACGCTCTTCGCCCACCTCATGGAAGTACCACTCCCACGCTTCCGGATTGATCGGTTCGCCGACCGTACCGAGTAGTCTGACGCTGGCGCGGGAGGTTTCCTTCAACGCGGCGGGCCCTTCGCGCATCAACGAGCGCAGGGCCGTCGGGGCGGTGTAGAAAATGTTCACCTTGTGCTTGTCGATCACCTGCCAGAAGCGCGAGGTCGTCGGGTAGCTCGGCACGCCCTCGAAGATCAGCGTGGTCGCGCCGTTGGCCAGCGGACCGTAGACGATGTAGCTGTGGCCAGTGACCCAGCCGACGTCGGCGGTGCACCAGAAGACCTCGCCATCGCGGTAATCCAGCACGTACTTGAAGGTCATCGTCGCTTGCAGCAGGTAGCCGCCGGTGGTGTGCAGCACGCCTTTGGGTTTACCGGTGCTGCCGGAGGTGTAGAGGATGAACAGCGGGTCTTCGGCGTCCATCGGTTCGGGCGGGCAATCGGCGCTGGCTTCGCGCAGGGCCTGCTGGTACTTGATGTCCCGTCCTTCGACCCAATTCACCTGTACGTTTCTGCGCTCGACCACCAGCACGGTGCTCACGTTCGGGCAGCTTTGCAGCGCTTTGTCGACGTTCTGCTTGAGTGGCACGGGCCGGCCGCCGCGCACGCCTTCGTCGGCGGTGATCACGGTGCGGCAGTCAGCGTCGAGAATGCGGTCGCGCAACGAGTCCGGGGAGAAACCACCGAACACCACCGAGTGCACTGCGCCGATGCGGGTACAGGCAAGCATGGCGTAGGCCGCCTCGGGAATCATTGGCATGTAGATGCACACGCGGTCGCCTTTTTTCACGCCACGGCTTTTCAGCACGTTGGCCAGGCGGCAGACGTTTTCATGCAGTTGTTTGTAGGTGATCGATGTCGAGTCGGCAGGGTCGTCGCCTTCCCAGATGATGGCGACCTGATCGCCGCGTTTCTCCAGGTGCCGGTCGATGCAGTTGTAGCTGACATTCAATTGCGCACCGGCAAACCAGCTGGCCTCGCCGGTCTTCAGATTGTAGCGCTGGACGGTTTCCCAGGGCGCGCTCCAGTCGAGAAAACGCGTGGCCTGTTCGGCCCAGAAGGTGCTGGGGTGTTCAATGGATTCGCGGTACAGGCGCTGATAGTCGTCTTGACTCAATTGTGCAGCCCGGCGGACGGCATCGGCTTTGGGGAACTTGCTGATATCGAACATGACGGTTCCTTATTCTTGTTTTGCGACAAGGATAAAGATGCGCCGAGTGGTCAATGGGTTCAAGCCGTACACAAAACAACTGTGGGAGCGAGCCTGCTCGCGAAAGCGTTGGGTCAGTCAACATCAAAGTCGACTGACAAACCGCATTCGCGAGCAGGCTCGCTCCCACAAGGTACAACAGGGCGGTGTCAGATTATCCGCGGTGACGACCGCGGAAGTAGTTGATCAGCCCTTGAGTCGAGGCGTCCTCGGCCGGGGTTTCTTCGCTGCCGACCAGGCGGTTGTAGACACCTTTGCCCAGCTCTTTGCCCAGCTCCACGCCCCACTGGTCGAAGGCATTGATGCCCCAGATCACGCTTTGCACGAAGACTTTGTGTTCGTACATCGCCACCAGTGCGCCGAGGCGACGCGGGCTGATGCGCTCGACCACCAGGGTGTTGCTCGGGCGATTGCCCGGGATCACCTTGTGCGGCGCGAGTTTGTGTACGTCGGCTTCGCTCATGCCTTTGTCGCGCAGCTCGGTTTCGGCCTCGGCCAGGGTCTTGCCGAGCATCAGCGCCTGGCTTTGCGACAGGCAGTTGGCGTACAGCCACTGGTGGTGGTCGGACACCGGGTTGAAGCTGACGATCGGCACGATGAAGTCTGCCGGAATCAGTTGGGTGCCCTGGTGCAGCAGCTGGTGGTAGGCGTGCTGACCGTTGCAGCCGACGCCGCCCCAGATCACCGGCCCGGTGTCGGTGGACACGGGCTTGCCGTCCTGGCGCACGCTTTTGCCGTTGGATTCCATGTCCAGCTGTTGCAGGTGCTTGGTGATGTTACGCAGGTAGTGATCGTACGGCAGGATCGCGTGGCTTTGCGCGCCCCAGAAGTTGCCGTACCACACGCCGAGCAAGGCCAGCAGCACCGGCATGTTCTGTTCGAACGGTGCGCTCTGGAAGTGCTGGTCCATGGTGTAGGCACCGGACAGCAGTTCCTTGAAGTTGGACATGCCGATGGCCAGGGCAATCGGCAAGCCGATGGCCGACCACAGCGAGTAGCGGCCACCGACCCAGTCCCACATCGGGAAGATGTTTTCTTCGCGGATACCGAAGGCTACGGCGGCGGCGTTGTTGCTCGATACCGCGATGAAATGGCGATACAGCTCGGCTTCCGACCCCCCCTGGGCCAGATACCAGGCACGGGCGGCCTGGGCGTTTTTCAGGGTTTCGAGGGTATTGAAGGATTTCGACGAAACGATGAACAGCGTGGTTTCGGCACGCAGTTTCATGGTCAGTTCGTGGAACTCGCTGCCGTCGATGTTCGCCAGGTAATGGCAACGCACGCCTTTCTGGGCGTAGGACAGCAAGGCTTCGGACACCAGTTCCGGGCCGAGGAAGGAGCCACCGATGCCGATGTTCACCACGTCGGTGATCGGCTTCTCGGTGTAGCCGCGCCACAGACCGTCATGGATACGGCCCACGAGGTCGGTGATCTGGTTCAGCACCTTGTGCACTTCCGGCATCACGTTGACGCCGTTGACCGACAGCTTGTCGCCAACCGGGCGGCGCAGGGCTGTGTGCAGGGCCGGACGGCCTTCGGAGGAGTTGACGATTTCGCCGTCGAACAGCGATTTGATCGCGCCCTTCAGGTCGACTTCGTTGGCCAGGCCTACCAGCAGATTACGGGTCTCGGCGTTGATCAGGTTTTTCGAGTAGTCGAGAAACAGACCGCAACTGCTGAGGGTGAATTGAGTAAAACGCTGCGGATCGGCATTGAAGGCTTCGCGCATGCTGAAATCCTGCATGGCTTGGCGGTGGTCATTCAACGCTTGCCAGGCGGGCAGAGCGGTAACGTCGTGAGGAGTGCGGTAATACGCCATCGCTGCGGGTTTCCTTATTACTTGAACGGCCTTTTGAACACTAAAAATCCCGGAGCGCTGTGGGTGGGCGTTCCGGTCAACTGCGTCGACACGATTTCATGGCGCAGGGCGAATACAGTAAACCCCGCGCAATGATCTGTCTTGACTTTGTCTGACCTGTTTCCGGTACTTTTTTAACATCGAAGTTAGGAATGGTCCGACAAACGGAAGAGACAGGGCTCGGATCAGGCGACCTGGACCGGAATGGCATTGCTGGTGTGGCTCAGTTCATTGCCCGGTGCCATATAGAGCATGCGCGGCTTGAAGTTGAGCAGTTCGGCTTCGCTGTAATGAGCGTAAGCGCAGATGATCACGCGATCACCGACCTTGGCCTTGTGCGCCGCGGCGCCGTTGACCGAGATCATGCGCGAACCTTCTTCACCACGGATGGCGTAGGTGGTGAAGCGCTCGCCGTTGTCGACGTTGTAGATCTGGATCTGTTCGTACTCGCGGATGCCGGACAGGTCCAGCCATTCACCGTCGATGGCGCAGGAGCCTTCGTAATCGAGTACAGCGTGGGTGACTTCGGCGCGATGCAGCTTGGCTTTGAGCATGATGGCGTGCATGAATGTTTCCCAGGTCGGAATCGAACGGCGGGCAGTTTGCCCGAAGGGGTTGCGGGCGGCAATACAGCTTGGAAACCGGCGCAGATCCCCTTGTGGGAGCGAGCCTGCTCGCGATGGCGGTGTATTAGTCAAAATTGTTGTGACTGAACAACCGCAATCGCGAGCAGGCTCGCTCCCACAGGGGAGTTGTGTTGGCTAGACGGGCGCGTCGAGGTTCAGGTGCAGGTTGTCGATCAACCGTGTCGTACCGAGGAACGCCGCCACCAGAATCACCAGGTCACGATCCTGCGCCGTTGCCGGGCGCAGGGTCAGGGCATGGCGGATTTCCAGATAGTCAGGACGCAGGCCAGCCGTTTCGAGCTGTTTGATCTGCGTGTCGATCAGCGCCGGGTAATCGCGTTCGCCCTGCTTGATCGCCTCGCTGATCGCATTCAGCGTGCGGTAGACCACCGGTGCCACTGCGCGTTGCTCTTCGTTGAGGAAACCGTTGCGCGACGACAGTGCCAGACCATCGGCCGCCCGTACGGTCGGCTCGCCGATGATCTGGATCGGCATGTTCAGGTCATGTACCAGCGCGCGAATCACCGCCAGTTGCTGGAAGTCCTTCTCGCCAAAGATTGCCAGGTCCGGCTGGACCATGTTGAACAGCTTGCTGACCACCGTCGCCACGCCTTCGAAGTGCCCTGGCCGGCTTGCGCCACACAGGCCTTCGGACAATTGCGGGACACTGACGCGGGTCTGGCCGGTCATGCCGTCGGGATACATCTCCTCGACGGTTGGCGCGAATAGCAGATGGCAACCGGCCTGGAGCAGTTTTTCCTGGTCGGCGGCGAGGGTGCGCGGGTACTTGTCGAGGTCTTCGCCAGCACCGAATTGCAGCGGGTTGACGAAGACGCTCGCCACCACGAAGTCCGCCCGTTGGGAGGCCTTGGTCACCAGCGCAACGTGGCCGCTGTGCAGGTTGCCCATGGTCGGCACAAAGGCAATGCGTTTGCCTTCGCTACGGGCACGGGCTACAGCGGCCCGCAGTTCACGTACGGTTTTTACGGTGTTCATGCAGAGAATCCGTGTTCGATTCCAGGGAAAGTCGCCGCCTTGACTTCAGTCACGTAGGCATTCAATGCAGCTTCAATGCTGGTTTGGCCAGTCATGAAGTTCTTCACGAATTTTGGCATGCGGCCGGTTATGGACAGCCCCAGCATGTCGTGCAGAACCAGCACCTGGCCATCGGTGCGATTGCCGGCGCCAATCCCGATCACCGGAATCTTCACCGCCTGGGTGATTTCTTCTGCCAGCTCGCTCGGGACGCACTCGAGCAGCAGCATGGCCGCGCCAGCCTGTTCCAGGGCGATCGCGTCGGCACGCATCTGCCGCGCCTGGTTTTCATTGCGACCCTGGACCTTGTAGCCGCCAAGGATGTTCACCGACTGCGGCGTCAGGCCCATGTGCGCGCACACAGGGATGCCGCGCTCGGCCAGCAGGCGGATCGAATCGGCCAGCCACAACGCTCCTTCGACCTTGACCATGTGCGCGCCGGCCTGCATCAACAGGGCGCTGTTGGTCATGGCTTGTTCGGTGGTGGCATAGGCCATGAATGGCAGGTCGGCGAGGATCAGGGCATCGCTGTTACCGCGTTTGACGGCAGCCACGTGGTAAGCCATTTCTGCGGTGGTGACAGGCAAGGTGCTGTCGTGGCCCTGCAAAACCATGCCGAGGGAGTCGCCCACCAGCAGCACTTCGACGCCGGCCTGGTTGCAGGCGTGGGCGAAGGTTGCGTCGTAGCAGGTCAGCATGGTGATTTTTTCACCTTTTTGCTTCAGACCTTGCAGGGTGGTCAGGGTGATGGCTGGCATGAAAAGTTCCTCATTCAGGCGCTGTGGAAACTACTGCGAGTAACGCGCGTGATTCTTCGTTGAATACAGGCGCACGCTCTTTCGTCGTGCTTTTAAGGCCTGGATTGCGCCCTTGAACGCCGTGTAGGCGGCAGCGGGACGCCTATAGTCGTGAGGAGAACGAGGGAAGTCAATTGCGTGTGTTACCGCATTGTTACGGGTGGGGTGTTACCGGAGTAACTGATGCGATTCAGCAGGTTTGTTCGATTCGGCGGTCAGCCGCACTTTAGTGTTCGCCACAAACCAATGTGGGAGCGAGCCTGCTCGCGATGGCGGTGTGTCAGTCCATATCTATGTTGAATGTACTACCGCTATCGCGAGCAGGCTCGCTCCCACAGGGGATTTGGGTCAGTTCGGGGGCAGGCGTTCCAGGCCGACGAACGGGCATGCCTTGAGCAGTTCGGCCAGGGTTCGGCCATCGGCGAGTTGCAAATCCGCAGGTGCCAGCTCCGCCAGCGGGTAAAGCACGAAGGCCCGTTCCTGCATGTGGTAGTGGGGAACCTTGAGGCGCGGTTCGTCGATCAGGCGATCACCGAACAGCAAGATATCGAGGTCCAGCGTACGCGGTCCCCAGCGTTCAAGGCGCTCGCGACCCTGGCCGTTTTCGATGGCCTGCAAGGCATCCAGCAATTCCAGTGGCGCCAGCGTGCTGTCGAGGGCGGCCACCGCATTGGTGTAGCGCGGTTGTCCGGGAAGCAGCGAGTCGCTTTGATAAAACGCAGAAACCCCGACCAGTCGGGACTGCGGCAAGGACGCCAGCGCCTCGGCGGCGCTGCGCAATTGTTCGGCAGGGTCAGCCAGATTGCTGCCCATGCCGATGTAGATGCGTTCCATGGATTACTCGCCCGTGGTGCTCGAAGCACCGGCGGCGCGCTTGCGCTTGGAACCAGCGCTGCGGCGACGCTTGCGCGGGGCGCCGGTGCCTTCTTCCTTGCCGCTGAGGTCGCGGATCATGTCGCGACGCTCGCTTTCATTGGCGTCCTGATAGTCGGTCCACCATTCGCCGAGGCCGTCAGTCTGCTCGCCTGCACTCTCGCGCAAAAGCAGGAAGTCATAGCCGGCGCGGAAGCGCGGATTGTCCAGCAACAGATCGGCACGCTTGCCGCTGCGGCGCGGCAGGCGTTCCTGCATGTCCCAGATCTCGCGGATCGGCATGGTGAAGCGTTTCGGAATCGCGATTCGCTGGCACTGTTCGGCAATCAGCTCATGCGCCGCTTCCTGCATCGCCGGAATCGGCGGCATTCCACGCTCCTGCAGGCGCAGGACGCGCGCCGGCAGGGCAGGCCAGAGCAGGGCTGCAAACAGGAACGCCGGGGTGACCGGTTTGTTCTGCTTGATCCGCAGGTCGGTATTGATCAGGGCTTCGCTGATCAGGGTGTGGGTGTACGTCGGGTTGTATTCCAGTGCTTCGGCGCTGGCCGGGAACAGTGGATCGAACAATTGCAAGTCGACCAGCATTTCAAACGTATCGGCGGCGTGTCCGGAAAGGAACAGCTTGAGCACTTCTTCGAACAGGCGAGCCGACGGGATCTCGCGCAGCATCGGCGCCAGGTCGCGAATGGGCAGGGCACTGTGTTTTTCGATACCAAAGTTCAGCTTGGCGGCGAAACGCACGGCCCGCAGCATGCGTACCGGGTCTTCCTGGTAGCGTTGCTTCGGATCGCCGATCAGGCGGATCAGGTGATTGCGGATGTCGTGTACGCCGTTGGCGTAGTCGAGGATGCGTTCGCTGACCGGATCGTAATACAGGGCATTGATGGTGAAGTCGCGACGTTGCGCGTCTTCTTCCAGGGTGCCATAGACGTTATCGCGCAGGATGCGCCCGCTTTCGTTTCGCGAAGACTGGTTGCTGTCTTCCTCGTCTTCGTTTTGCGGGTGATTGGCGCGGAAGGTCGCGACTTCGATGATTTCGCGACCGAAGTGGATGTGCACCAATTTGAACCGACGCCCGATGATTCGCGCGTTACGGAATTCGGCCCGTACCTGCTCGGGTGTGGCGCTGGTGGCAACGTCGAAATCTTTCGGTGTAATGCCCAGCAACATGTCGCGCACGCAACCGCCCACCAGGTAAGCCTGGTAACCGGCGCTCTGCAGGCGTTCAACGATATTCACCGCGTAGCGGCTGAATTGCGCCTTTTGCAGCGAGTGTTGGCCGCTGTTGAGCACTTCAGGCGTGCTGCGAATGTGTTGCGTAGGACGCTTGGGAGAACGGAATGACTGGAACAGCTTCTTCAGCATGGGATGCACTGTTTGAAGGAATATTCGGCCATAACAGAAGAATGACCGCATGATGGGCGGGGATTCTAGCATTTAGTCGGGGGATGGTGTAGGACACAGCAGATTTGAGCTGTAGGTCCGTAGGAGCGAGCTTGCTCGCGATGGACGTGAACGATGGCGCGTTCAGCCAGATACCCAACTGCGCCTTCAGGTTATTCGCGAGCAAGCTCGCTCCTACAGGTACAGGAAGTGGGTGTGGGGCTTGAATCGCAGAAACTACAAGGGGAGCCGAAGCTCCCCAAGAAGTAGTTGCATGCTCTATTTTTATTTTTGGTTTCGGGCTTTTTGTTTTTGTTAAGTGCCCTTGCCATGAAGCTTTCCTTCATGACCCTCCCAATCGGGAGCCAAGAGCAAACGGATTGCTTTGGTCGCTGAATTGCAGTGATCTTTCGATCCAACCAGTACAGGCTCTGTCTTAGGACAGTTTTTGTTGTTCTCGGCCTGGTCGTGGGGCTAGCCCCAAATACAACGCCTCTCCAAAAGAATCAGTTAGCTGCGCCTCTCGCCGTCTTGTTTTTATTGTGCGTGAGTCGATTCGTCTTATTTTTATTGTCTTGTGCATTGCTTGTTATTGTTCTTGTACCAAACATATAGCAGGGTGCGTGCCAACTTTTGCGAAACCCAATAAAACAAGGGGTTAGACCGGTCGGTAGGCATTTTGAAGGCAAAAAAAAGCCGGGGCTTCGTTACCGTAAGCCCCGGCTTCTGTTACGTGAAAAAGCTGAGGTAACAGTTTTTTCACAAAGTCACGTGTTACCCGCACATGAGACAGGTGGGGTTCAGCTTTCGCTGGCCACTCCGGTCTTGCGCCGCGGGATGCCCAGGCGCTGACGGCGTTCCCACAGGCATTTGCGGCTGACCCCGAGTTTGCGGGCCAGTTCGGTTTCAGTCATGTGGTCCTGATGCTCGAGGACGAAATGCTGGAAGTAGTCTTCCAGGGAGAGGTCTTCGGTCGGCTCGTGATTGTTGTTGCTGGCGTTGCCGTTGCCCTGTTGTGGGGGCAGGCCAATGAATTCGTCATCTTCCAGGTCGCTCAGCTCGATGTCGATGCCCAGCAACTCGGCGGAGATTTCCGGGCTTTCGCACAGGATAACGGCGCGCTCGACGGCGTTTTCCAGTTCGCGAACGTTGCCCGGCCAGGAGTAGTGACGAATGGCTTGCTCGGCATCCGCGGCGAACTTCAGGTCGGTGCGGTTGATTCGCGCACTTTGCCGCGCCAGGAAGGCGTTGGCGATTTCGTTGACGTCCGCACCGCGTTCGCGCAGGGCTGGCAGCTTCAGCGCAATTACGTGGAGGCGGTAATACAAGTCTTCGCGGAACTGGCCAATCTTCGCCAGGCTCTTGAGGTCACGGTGAGTCGCGGCGATCAGGCGCACATCGACTTTTTGCGACTGCACCGAACCTACGCGGCGAATTTCGCCTTCCTGCAATACGCGCAGCAGGCGAGCCTGGGCTTCCAGAGGCAGTTCGCCAATTTCGTCGAGGAACAAGGTACCGCCGTCCGCCGCTTCCACCAGGCCGGCGCGCCCGGCGCTGGCGCCGGTGAATGCGCCTTTTTCGTGGCCGAACAGTTCGGACTCGATCAGGCTTTCCGGAATGGCTGCGCAGTTCACCGAAATCATCGGTGCCTTGGCGCGTCTGGACAGGTTGTGCAGGGCGCGGGCCACCAGTTCTTTACCGGTGCCCGATTCGCCCTGGATCAGCACGTTGGAATCGGTCGGCGCGACTTTGCGGATCTTGCCATACAGGTCCTGCATCGGTGGGCATGAGCCGATAATGCCGATTTCACCGTTGCTGTTGTCGGTACCGGATTTCGCCGCACCATTGGCGGCTTTGCCGGGAACCGCTTCACCACCGGCCTGTGCCGTTTGTCGGTCACGCAGGATTCGTGCGGCGGCTTGCAGCATTTCGTCGTGGTCGAATGGCTTGGCAATGTAATCCACCGCACCCATTTTCATCGAGTCGACTGCCGAGCGCAGGCTCGCGTAGCTGGTCATGATCAGCACCGGCGTACCTTGGGCGAGCTTGATCAACTCTGTGCCAGGCGCGCCCGGCAGGCGCAGGTCACTGACGATCAGATCGAACGAGGGAATGGTGAAGCGTTCTTGTGCTTCCTGCACTGAACCGGCTTCGCTGACCTGGTACTGGTTGCGTTCCAGCAGGCGGCGCAAGGCGGAGCGGATAATGGTTTCGTCTTCGACGATCAAAATGTGCGGCATTGATTCGATACTCTCGACGGTCTCAGTTCACAGCGGACGTCGCTTCGACATGACGCGGCAAGGTAACCCTGATTCGGGTGCCGCGTTGGCTTTGAACATCAGCCGGGCTGTCGATGGTGATTTGTCCATAATGCTCTTCAACGATGGAATAGACCAGTGCAAGGCCCAGACCGGTGCCTTCGCCAGGGTCCTTGGTGGTGAAGAAAGGTTCGAACAATCGGTCCATGATGCTCGACGGAATACCGCTGCCTTCGTCCTCCACGATCAGATCGACCGTGTGTTCGCCGGCTTCGCTCTTGACCCGCACCGCACTGCCGGGAGGCGATGCGTCACGGGCGTTTGAGAGCAGGTTGATCAACACCTGGGCCAGCCGTTGCGGGTCGCCTTCGACCCAGTGCTCGGGGTCGCACAGGTTGTAGAACTGCACTTCGAAATTGCGTCGGTTCAGTGCCAGCAGGCCGATGGCATCCTGAGCCACTTCGGCCAGACAGACGGGCTCGTCGCTGTGCTGATGGCTGCCAGCATGGGCAAAGCTCATCAGCGACTGGACAATGCGCGACACACGCTTGGTCTGCTCGAGGATCTGCCCGCTGATCTCCTTCAGCTCGCCGTCTTCCTCGCGTTCTTCGCGCAGGTTCTGCGCCAGGCACGCGATACCGGTGATCGGGTTGCCGATTTCATGGGCCACGCCGGCCGCCAGGCGACCGATGCTCGCCAGGCGCTCGGAGTGCACCAGTTTGTCCTCGAGCATCTGGGTTTCGGTCAGGTCTTCCACCAGCAACACCAGGCCACTGTTACCCGGTGCCAGGGGTTCGTCGATTGCCGCTTTGTGCAGGTTCAGCCAGCGTGTCTGGCCGTCGAGGGCCAGGTGCTGCTTGTGCAAGTGCTCGTCCGGCAGATTGATGAAGCCTTGCAGCAGTTCTTTCCACGGATCGGCAATGGTGCTCAGGCGCGAACCGACCACACGCTGTGCGGCGATGCCGGTCAGCTCCTCCATGGCCTTGTTCCACATGAGGATTTCCTGATCCTTGGCCAGCGAGCAAACGCCCATCGGCAATTCCTGCAGGGTCTGGCGGTGATAGCGACGCAGGGCATCGAGTTCGGCGGCCAGACCGGTCAGGCGCGAGTGGTAGTCCTCGAGTCGACTTTCGATGAAGTGAATGTCTTCGGTCACGTAGTTTTCGCCACCTGCCTTGTAGGGCAGGAACGTTTCGACCATGTCCTGGGCCACGCTCGGCCCCATCAGGCCGGAGAGGTTGGCTTCGATGCGGTCACGCAAGCGCCGCAGGGCATAGGGTCGACGTTCGTCGAATGGCAGATAAAGGTCGCGCAGCGCCTGTTCCACTTCTTTCTGCGCCGCTTTTGCCCCCAGCGGTTTTGCAAGCTGCGTGGCGAACTCCTGGGGCGAGGCAGCGTGCAGTTCGCGGCGTTGCGGGCGGCGCACGTTATCCACGGCACAGGCTTCGGCGGCGCTGGCCTCTTCGGTGCTGGCGTTGGTGAACAGCGAGATCAGGGTGAACATCAGTACGTTGGCCGCCAGCGAGGCAATAGCCGCCATGTGCCAGCTGGTGTCGTCCAGCACGTAGATCATGTTCAGCAGCGGAATGTAGAAGCCCTGCAGGTTACCGACCAGCGGTAACAACATGGTCACCAGCCACACCAGTATCCCCGCCAGCAAGCCCGCGATGAAGCCGCGGCGGTTGGCGGTCGGCCAGTACAGGACCGAGAGCACGCCCGGCAGGAACTGCAACGTGGCGACGAAAGCGACGATGCCGAGGTTGGCCAGGTCCTGTTCGGCACCAAGCATCAGGTAGAAGCCGTAGCCAGCCATGATGATCGCGACAATCAGCGCCCGGCGGGTCCACTTCAGCCAGCGGTAGATGTTGCCTTCGGCCGGTGGCTGATAAAGCGGCAGCACCAGGTGGTTCAAGGCCATCCCGGACAGCGCCAGCGTGGTGACGATGATCAGGCCGCTGGCGGCGGACAGCCCGCCGACATAGGCCAGCAGCGCCAGCGCCTTGCTGTTGGCGGCGATGCCGATGCCCAGGGTGAAGTATTCCGGATTGGTGGTGGCGCCCAGTTTCAGGCCGGCCCATAGAATCAGCGGCACCGCCAGGCTCATCAGCAGCAGGAACAGCGGCAGGCCCCAGCTCGCACTGACCAGCGAACGCGGGTTGAGGTTTTCGGTAAAGGTCATGTGATACATGTGCGGCATCACGATCGCCGAGGCGAAGAACACCAGCAACAGGGTGCGCCACGGGCCTTCCTGCAAAGGCGTGTGCAGGGCCGCGAGCGCGGTCTGGTTTTGCAGCAACCACAGTTCAAGCTGTTGCGGGCCGTCGAACACGCCGTAAAGCGCATACAACCCGACACCGCCGAGGGCGATCAGCTTGATCACCGATTCGAAGGCAATCGCGAACACCAGGCCTTCATGCTTTTCCCGGGTGGCGATGTGGCGGGAGCCGAAGAAAATCGTGAACAGCGTGATCAGTGCGCAGAAACTCAAGGCCACGCGATTTTGTACGGGTTCGCGGGTGAGGATGCCGATGGAGTCGGCGACCGCCTGAATCTGCAGGGCCAGCAACGGCAATACGCCGACCAGCATGAAAATCGTGGTCAGCGCTCCGGCCCAGGTGCTGCGGAAGCGGAAGGCAAACAGATCCGCCAGGGACGACAGTTGATAAGTGCGGGTGATCTTAAGGATCGGATAAAGCAACACCGGCGCCAGCAGAAAGGCCCCGGAAACGCCCAGGTAGCTGGACAGAAAGCCGTAGCCGTACTGATAGGCCAGGCCCACGGTGCCGTAAAACGCCCAGGCACTGGCATAGACGCCCAGTGACAGGGTGTAGGTGAGCGGGTGGCGAATGATTGCCCGGGGAATCATGCCCCGTTCACTGATCCAGGCCACACCGAACAGTACCGCCAGGTACGCGGCGCTGATCAGGATCATCTGGGTCAGGCTAAAGCTCATCGGCATCTTTTTGGCTCTGCAGGATGAAGGTCACGACGATCAGAATCAGCCAGAGCAGATAAGGGCGATACCAGGCGCCAGTGGCGTCGATCCACCAATCCATGATGGCCGGGGAAAACAGGTAAATGCCCACTACCAAAAGCAGGACCAAGCGATAGATGTACATCCCGGCCTCTCTTTTTTTATGTGCGTGCCCGAAAACGTGCGGCGATGGTAACGGATGGGCGCGGCACTGCAAGTGTGATCACAACAGCTGTGCCTCGGGCAGGCTCAGTGTGCGCGGGATCAGCGAGGCATCCCAGTGGGCAATGCCCCAGTTCAGCACTTCCCGTGGCGTGGCATCAATCAGTTCGGTTCCCGGGTTCTGTCCCAGTGCACGCAACGCCCGCAATAACAGGGGCGTTGCCTGATCCTCGGTCAACGGCGGCGAACGGTAGGATTTACCGAGTTTATGGCCATCGGGCTGAGTAATCAGCGGGATATGCAGATAACGCGGTTGCGGCAGGCCGAGCAGTTCTTGCAGGTACAACTGGCGGGGCGTGGAGTCCAGCAGGTCGGCACCCCGAACGATATCGGTGATGCCCTGCCAGGCATCGTCCAGGACCACGGCCAGTTGATAAGCGTAGAGCCCGTCGCGGCGGCGGATCACGAAATCGCCGACTTCCCGGCCCAGGTGCTGGCGGTACTCGCCCTGCACCCGGTCGAGGAAGTGGTACTCCAGCTCCGGTACGCGCAGGCGGATGGCGGCATCATCGGCGCCATGGCCGGCATTGCGGCACAGTCCGGGATAAATCCCATGATACGGTTCCAGCTGTTTGCGCGAGCAGGTGCAGGCATAGGCCAGGCCGTGATTGAACAGGCGATTGAGCACCTCGGCGTAGGCGTCGTGCCGCTCGCTTTGGCGAACCAGGTCGCCATCCCACTCGAAGCCATAGCTTTCCAGGGCCTTGAGTATGGCCGCCTGGGCGCCGGGTTCCTCGCGGGGCGGATCAAGGTCTTCCATGCGCATCAGCCAGCGTCCGCCCACCGAGCGCGCGTCAAGGTAGGAGGCCAATGCGGCGACCAACGAGCCGAAGTGCAGATGGCCACTGGGAGTGGGGGCAAAGCGCCCGATGTAAGTGGGGGAGGTGGTGGTCATGAATGCAATGTCACTGTTTCGGGCCTGCGCCAGGTACCTGTAGGAGCGAGCCTGCTCGCGAAAGCGGTGTATCAGCCAGCATCAATGTCGAAGTTGACGGCCCTTCGCGAGCAGGCTCGCTCCCACAGTGTTTTGCCGAGGTGAATCCTGGAAACAAAAACGGAGCGTTCGCACGCTCCGTTCTTCGTTCAAGTCGCAATTACTTGCCGACTTGCTTTTCCTTGATTTCCGCCAGGGTCTTGCAGTCGATGCACAGGTCGGCGGTAGGGCGCGCTTCGAGGCGCTTGACGCCGATCTCGATGCCGCAGGATTCACACCAGCCGTACTCTTCGTCTTCGATCAGCTGAAGGGTCTTGTCGATCTTCTTGATCAACTTGCGTTCACGATCGCGGGCGCGCAGTTCGAGGGCGAATTCCTCTTCCTGGCTGGCACGGTCTGCCGGATCAGGAAAGTTGGCCGCTTCGTCCTTCATGTGGTCCACGGTCTTGTCGACACCTTCCATCAGCTCTTTTTTCCACTGATTCAGGACCTTGGTGAAGTGCTTGCGCATGGGCTCGCCCATGTACTCTTCGCCAGCTTTCTGAACATAGGGCTCGAAGCCGCTGATTGCCTGGTTTTGCTGCTTTGCTTGGGTGGACATGAAATAGACCGCCTCTACTCTTGTAATCCATCTGCGCAGGATTGCTCCATCACCGACACCTGCCGGCCCTGCGGCTGCAAGCGGGCGAACTTACCAGATCAACTCGGGCCGCGCTACTCCCGGATGTCGAGCTTGCGGCTCATGGTGCTTGCCAATGATGACAAACCGTTGTCTGGCGGCTCCGGAACCCTGCTCAACTATTGATTTTAGTCAAACCTTGCGCACACGCTTGAATCGTTTGTAGTCAGGGTTATAAGCCCTCTGACCGCTTTAGGTTCTCGCTCGTTCCTGCGCTTGGGTAGAATCGGTTTTTTTTCCCAGTTGAAGGAAGGCCAATGGCTCAGTCCTACAGTGCCCGCAGTCGCGCGATCGAACCTTTTCATGTCATGGCGCTGTTGGCGCGGGCCAATGAATTGCAGGCGGCTGGCCACGATGTGATCCACCTGGAAATCGGCGAGCCGGACTTCACCACCGCCGAACCGATCATCCAGGCCGGCCAGGCTGCGCTGACAGCGGGGAAGACCCGTTACACCGCCGCGCGCGGCATTCCGGAACTGCGTGAGGCCATTTCGGGCTTTTACCAGCAGCGTTATGGCTTGAACATCGACCCTCGACGCATCCTCATCACACCAGGCGGGTCCGGCGCGTTGCTGCTGGCCAGCGCTTTGCTGGTCGACCCCGGCAAGCACTGGTTGCTGGCGGACCCGGGCTACCCCTGTAACCGGCACTTCCTCCGACTGGTCGAAGGCGCGGCGCAATTGGTGCCGGTCGGTCCGGAGGTGCGTTATCAATTGACGCCTGGCCTGATCGAGCGTCATTGGGATCACGACAGCGTGGGTGCATTGGTGGCGTCGCCGGCCAATCCGACCGGCACGATCCTGACCCGCGATGAACTGGCGAAACTGTCTGTCGCGATCAAGGAGCGCCACGGTCATCTGGTGGTCGACGAGATCTATCACGGCCTGACCTACGGCACCGATGCGGCCAGCGTGCTGGAAGTCGACGACAGTGCCTTCGTGCTGAACAGTTTTTCGAAGTACTTCGGGATGACCGGTTGGCGGTTGGGATGGCTGGTGGCCCCCGATGCAGCCGTCGGTGAGCTGGAAAAGCTCGCCCAGAATCTCTACATCAGCGCTCCCAGCATGGCGCAGCATGCCGCGCTGGCCTGTTTCGAGCCGGCAACCATCAGTATTCTTGAAGAGCGTCGCGCCGAATTTGGCCGACGTCGGGATTACCTGCTGCCGGCCTTGCGTGAATTGGGCTTCGGCATTGCCGTGGAGCCGGAAGGGGCATTCTACTTGTACGCCGATATCAGCAAGTTCGGCGGCGATGCTTTCGCGTTCTGCAAACATTTCCTCGAAACCGAGCATGTGGCCTTCACCCCGGGGCTGGATTTCGGGCGTTATCAGGCCGGGCATCATGTGCGGTTCGCCTACACGCAAAATCTCGAGCGTTTGCAGGAAGCGGTCGAGCGCATTGCCCGTGGGTTGCGGAGCTGGCAAGGCTGATGCGATTTCATCCCCCCCTCGAAGAAGGTCGCCTGATTCGACGTTACAAGCGTTTTCTCGCCGATATCGAAACCGTTGACGGCGAGTTGCTGACTATTCACTGCCCGAATACGGGCTCGATGCTCAATTGTCAGGTCGAAGGCGGGCAGGTCTGGTTCAGCCGCTCCAACGACCCGAAACGCAAGTTGCCCGGCACCTGGGAGATCGGCGAAACCCCGCAAGGTCGGCTGTTTTGCGTGAACACCGCCCGAGCCAATGCTTTGGTCGAAGAGGCGCTGCGAGCGGGCGTCATCACGGAATTGAACGGCTTTACCGGGCTCAAGCGCGAAGTGGCTTATGGTCAGGAAAACAGTCGTATCGATTTCCGGCTCGATTACCCCGAAGGGCCTGCCTACGTCGAGGTCAAAAGCGTGACCCTGGGTTTCGACGGTACGGCGGTGGCGGCGTTTCCCGATGCGGTCACCCAGCGTGGCGCCAAGCATCTGCGGGAACTGGCCCACCTGGCCAGGGACGGTATTCGCGCGGTGCAGTTGTACTGTGTTTGCCTGACCGGTATCGAGGCCGTGCGTCCGGCGCAGGAAATCGATGCGGCTTATGCGCAGGCCTTGCGTGAGGCTATTGAGTGTGGGGTCGAGGTGCTGGCTTACGGTGTGCGGTTGAGCCACGCAGAAATGCTGGTCGACCGGCGTCTGGACGTGTTGCCGGGCGGCTAAAGGCTGATCCAGATCCCTTGTTCATCCTCGCGGCAGGCCACTCCGGTCAAGGCTTGCCCCGCGCACGGGCCGGCGACGCATTCGCCGTCTTCGATAAGGAACAGTGCGCCATGGGTGGCGCACTGGATCAGGCTGTTGCTGGGGTCGAGAAACTGGTCGGGATGCCACTCCAAGGCCACACCCCGGTGCGGGCAGCGATTGATGTAGACATGGACCTGACCGCTGCGGCGCACCGCAAAAAGCTTTTGGCCGTCAATATCGAAACCGCGACTGCTGTCATTGACCAGTTCGGCGCCTGCGCAAAGCAACTTCATCTCTATCCTCAGTACCGCAGCTCGTGACCGGATAGGTCCGGGCTTGACGGTTAAATGCGATCAATTGGCCGTCTTGCCCGCCGGGGACAAGTGCCTATCGTCGAGGATACTTGGCCTGACCGTTCGATGCCCGGGAAACTGTCATGCGTCTGACCACTCGCATTGTGGTGATCGGCATGGCGCATCCATCGCCGAATCCCGTCAGTACTTTTCCACAGGCAAAAAAAGACCCGGCAAGAGCCGGGTCAAATAACCGTGATTAGCCTGATGAGGAGATAATCTGAGAGTCCGAACCAAGGGCTATTCAGAATATCGACCAGTCTCGCGACCAGTTGTGATAATCATATCGATTCTCATTACCAAGTCAACCGCTGTTTTTTGATTTCATTGCGATTCGCCGAAATTACTTCTGCAGGCCCCGTAATCATTGGGTTTCAGGTTGAAAAACTTCGGAAATATTTGTCGGATCAGTTCTTGTGGCGTGAAGAAATAGCTTCCAGTTGTTTGTTCAACGCTTCCTTGCGCTCGGCAGGGATGTCATTCCAGTGAACGTCCATCAGGGCACCTTCAATCGCGTACAACAACACCTTGGACGCCCGAAAACCGCGCGTACGCACGGCCCGATAAGCATCCACCGCCCCGAGGCGACGCAAGTCCGATGCGCTATGGATGCCCACGGCATGCAGCCATTGCGCTGACGTCTTGCCAAGATTCTTCAGGTGTTGCAGTTCATCATTCATCAAGCCTCCTTGCGATGGCCGAATGGAGAGCGTGGGCAATCTTCTGAGGAGTGTAGCCATCAGTAGGAAAAGCGTGATCGTTTGCTCGTTTTCGACGCAAAAGCTTCTAAGAGAAAAGTGTTGGCTGGGGGGAAGTTGGCGCGCGCGCAAGGAAGAGGCAGGGGCAATCAGGGATGGCGAGTGAATATCCCCGCAGTCCAGCGCAATGGGGGCACTGGACGTGTCAGTCGGCAACGATGATCAGCGGGTACGGTAGCGCAATCGCGTGCCGAAGTTCATCGACATGAGGATTTCGTCGGCACTCAGTTCCACTGGAAAGTAGGTGCCGGAGATTTGTGCGTGGGCCAGGCTCGCGCCTTCCAGGTTCGCGTTGCGAAAATCGATGCCGCGCAAGTCGGCGGAACGGAAGTAGGCGTCGCTGAAGTCCACACCGTCGGCATTCAGTTCGCGCAGGTCAAGCCCCCGGAAATCGCCACCCACCATGTCGATAGGGCCATCCTTGGGGCGCTCACTGTTGAAGCCTCTGATGTCGTCTTTGTGCAGCAGGGCATAAAGCGGAGTGTCGAGAAGTTTTGGCTGGCTCATGTCGCATCACCTGATGGTTTTATGACGCCAGTATAGTGCCACTGTTTAACAGCCGTGAGGCCAGCGAGGGCCTCACGACTGAAATAGTTTTACAGGCCCGGCAGGCGCTGGCGAATCTGTTCCACAACGGTATCGAGAGTCCCGCTTTCATTGGTCTGGACGCGCTTGCTGCAGAGGATCTCTGCGGGGGTTAGCGCTTCACGGCTGGCTTGTTGGGCTTCGATTACGGCCAGCGTGGCGTCGGACGGGTCCTTCTTGTCGGCCTGGCGTGTGGCCAGCCAGCTTTCGATCACGGCCTGTGGTGCATTGCAGTCGAGGATCAGGAAGGGGGCACCCGTGGCCTCGGCCACCTTCGCCGCACTGTCACGCTGCTCGCGCTTGAGGTAAGTGGCGTCGACCACTACCGGGAAGCCCGCACGCAGAATGACGTCGGCGATTTCGTGCAGGCGGGCGTAGGTCGCCGCGCTGGCGTCGGCACTATAGATACCGGCCTGTACATCATTCTCGACGGTCTGCTCGCCGAACAGGCGCTTGCGCTCGACATCGGAGCGCAGGCGAATCGCGCCCAGGGCTTCGACCAGACGCATGGCGACATGGCTTTTACCGACAGCGGAAACACCGTGGGTAATGGCCATGAAGCGCGAAGGAATGGTGCTGTAGCTTTCCGCCAGGTTGGCGTAATTGCGGTACTGGCGCAGGGTTGTGGCGCGCTGCACCGCAGTGGCGTCGGCCGGCATGCTGAACAGGGCGACCTTGGCGCGAACCAGGGCGCGGTAGGCTTTATAGAAGTTCAGCAGCTCGAGGCCGCGATAGTCGCCGGTCAGCTCCAGGTACTGGCTGACGAAACGGCGCGCCAGGCACTTCAGGCCGCGATCTTCCAGGTCCATCGCCAGGAAGCCAGTGTCGGCATAAACGTCGGTAAAACGGAAGGGTTCGTTGAATTCGATGCAGTCGAAGATGACGACCTTGCCGTCGATCACGGTTGCGTTACCCAAGTGGATGTCACCGTGGCATTCACGAATGAAGCCTTCGGCCTTGCGCTGGGCGAGCAGTGGTTTGAGGCGTTCGAAGCTGCTTTCGGCCCAGGCTTGCAGGGCGTCGAGTTGCAACAGGTCGGCTTTATCGCTGAGGAACGGGCGGATCTGCTCGAAGTTCTGCCGTACCGGCGCCATGACGCTGTCCGGGGTGCCGGCTTCGTGCCCGGCCGGCACTTTGGGGGCGCTGAGGTGGAAGCGGGCGATTTGCTCGGCCATCTCGTCGATGTGCGCGGTGGTCAATTCGCCATTGGCTTGCAGGGTGCTCAATAGTCCGCTTTGCGGGAACTGGCGCATCTTCAGCAGATATTCGATGGCTGGCCCTTCGCCGCCCAATTGCGGAGCCTCGGCGCTGCCGGTGACGGGCAGCACTTCCAGGTACAAATCGTCGGTCAGGCGCTGGTTCAGGCGCAGCTCTTCAGTGCAGAAATGCTCGCGAGCCTCAAGGCCGGTAAAGTCGAGAAAACCGAAGTTGACCGGTTTCTTCACTTTATAAGCGAAGGGGCCGGTGAGAATGACCCAGGAGATATGGGTTTCGATGACCTGGAATCCTTCTACCGGGTGCGGGTAGAGGGCAGGGTTTTGCAGGGCAGCGATCAAGGTCTGGCTCACAGGCGATCCTTCAGAGTCTGGAAAATCAAGGCCGTCATTATGGCTGCAAGTCCGCTTGACGCAAACCTCGGGGCGCTCCTGTTGAGTATGAATAAAGTGCGTATAATCCGCCGCCATGACTCGTACTCGAACTCCCCGTACCCCAAAAAAACCACCCTCCAGGGGCCTGCGCCCGTGGCTGGGCTGGGCCATTAAACTCAGTCTGGTCGGCCTGGTAGTGCTGGCCGGATTCGCCGTTTACCTTGATGCAATTGTCCAGGAGAAGTTCTCCGGCAAGCGCTGGACGATTCCGGCCAAGGTTTACGCACGTCCGCTCGAGCTGTTCGTCGGACAAAAGCTGAGCAGGGATGATTTCCTGACCGAGCTCGATGCCCTGGGCTATCGCCGTGAAAGCGTGGCCAACGGTCCGGGCGCGGCGTCGGTCAGCGGCAATACCGTTGACCTGAACACCCGTGGCTTCCAGTTCTATGAAGGCATGGAGCAGGCGCAACCGGTGCGGGTGCGTTTCTCCGGCGATTACGTGGCCGAGTTGGCGGGGCCCAAAGGCTCGAAGCTGTCGGTGGTACGCCTGGAACCGCTGCTGATCGGTGGCCTGTACCCGAAAAACCTCGAAGACCGGATTCTGATCAAGATCGATCAGGTGCCGCCGTATCTGCTGGAAACGCTGGTGGCTGTCGAGGACCGCGATTTTTATCATCACTTCGGTGTTTCGCCGAAGTCGATCGCCCGAGCGATCTGGGTCAACGGTTCATCCGGTCGCATGCGTCAGGGTGGCAGTACCCTGACTCAGCAATTGGTCAAGAACTTCTACCTGACCAACGAGCGCAGCCTGAGCCGCAAGCTCACCGAAGCGATGATGGCGCTGCTGCTTGAGCTGCATTACGACAAACGCGAAATCCTTGAGGCTTACCTCAACGAAGTGTTTGTCGGGCAGGACGGTCAGCGCGCGGTGCACGGTTTCGGTCTGGCCAGCCAGTTCTTCTTCAGCCAGCCGCTGGCCGAACTCAAGCTGCATCAAGTCGCACTGCTGGTGGGGATGGTCAAAGGGCCGTCTTCCTATAACCCGCGTCGTTATCCGGAACGTGCCCTTGAGCGGCGCAACCTGGTACTCGATGTGCTGCAGGAGCAGGGCGTCGCGACTGCCGAGCAGGTTGAGGCGGCGAAGAAAATGCCGCTGGGCGTGACCAAACGCGGCAGTCTGGCGGACAGCTCGTTCCCCGGATTCCTCGATCTGGTCAAGCGTCAGTTGCGCGAAGACTATCGCGACGAAGACTTGACCGAGGAAGGCCTGCGCATCTTCACCAGTTTCGACCCGATCCTGCAGATGAAGGCTGAAGCCTCGGTCAACGACACCTTCAAGCGCCTGGCCGGGCGCAAGGGTTCCGATGACGTCGAGGCGGCCATGGTCGTGACCAACCCGGAGACCGGCGAAGTACAGGCCATGATCGGCAGTCGTCAGGCCGGTTTTGCCGGGTTCAATCGGGCACTGGATGCTGTGCGGCCGATCGGCTCGTTGATCAAACCGGCTGTGTACCTGACCGCGCTGGAGAAACCGAGCCAGTACACGTTGACCAGTTGGCTGTCGGACGAATCCTTCTCGGTCAAGGGCGCCGACGGCCAGGTCTGGAAGCCGCAGAACTATGATCGTCGTTCTCACGGTACCGTCTTCCTCTATCAGGGGTTGGCGCATTCCTACAACCTGTCGACCGCGCGTCTCGGCCTGGCGGTCGGTGTGCCGAACGTCCTGAAGACGGTGGAACGCCTGGGGGTGTCTCGTGAATTCCCGGCCTTCCCGTCGATGTTGCTCGGTGCTGGCGGGATGACGCCCATCGAAGTGGCGACCATGTACCAGACCCTCGCCAACGGTGGCTTCAATACGCCGATGCGCGGGATTCGCAGCGTACTGACCGCCGAAGGCGAGCCGCTCAAGCGTTACCCGTTCCAGATTCAGCAGCGTTTCGATCCGGCCTCCATTTACCTGATCCAGAGCGCCATGCAGCGCGTGATGCGAGAAGGTACCGGCAGCTCGGTTTATAACGTGTTGCCAAGAACGCTGACTCTCGCGGGTAAAACCGGCACCAGTAACGACTCGCGAGACAGTTGGTTTGCCGGTTTCAGTCAGGACTTGCTGGCGGTGGTCTGGCTGGGGCGCGATGACAACGGCAAGACGCCATTCACGGGCGCCACCGGGGCCTTGCAGGTCTGGACCAGCTTCATGCGCAAGGCCGACCCGTTGCCGCTGGACATGCCGCAGCCGGATAATATCGTTCAGGCTTGGGTGGATTCGCGAACCGGGCAAGGTTCTGACGCCGGTTGCCCCGGTGCCGTGCAGATGCCGTATATTCGCGGCAGCGAACCGCCTCCCGGCGCCGCATGCGGTGGTGAAAACCCTGCGGAGTCGGTGATGGATTGGGTCAAGGGCTGGATGAATTAAGCAAAGAGGGTTTCAAGTGAACAAGTGGTTGATTCCAGCGGTTGCCGCCGTAGCTTTGCTCAGCGGTTGTTCTTCCGTCCAACGTGGTTCGATTCCGGTTGTGGATTCCGGCACCGCGGTGTCCAACAGTGAGCGCATCTCGGCCAATGGCGGCTTCCGCCAGACGACCGTCAAGCGCCCTGTACAAGGTCAGTCGCAGACCCAGGCGATTGTGCAAGGTGACAGCGGCGTCGTGGTGATGGTGCCAGGTGCTGCAACGACTTCAACGCCAATCAGCACTACGCCTATTACCCCGGGGCCGATCACGCCGGGGCCGATTGACACGTCGCCGGTACAGCCGGCGCCGATCAACCAGGGCAGCTACAGCATGCCGTCGTCGCCAAGCGGGATTCCGTCGGCCAGCTCGGGCGGGCTCTCTGCCGACGAGCAGCTGGACGGCCCGGTACTGGCTTTGCTGACCACCGCTCAGCAGCAACAGGCGAGCGGTGATCTCAATGGTGCCTCTTCCAGCCTTGAACGCGCCCAGCGCGTTGCTCCGCGTGAACCGCAGGTGCTGTACCGCCTGGCGCAGGTGCGGATGGCGCAAGGCGATGCAGCCCAGGCCGAGCAGTTCGCTCGCCGTGGGCTGACCTTGGCCAATGGGCGTCCGGCCCTTCAGGCCAACTTGTGGGATCTGATTGCCCAGGCACGTGAAAAGCAGGGTGACTCCCAGGGCGCCGCACTGGCGCGCCAGAAGGCCAAGGTAACGCTGTGATGGATGCGCGCTTTCTGAAAATCGCCGATCAACTGTTGTTGATCGAGCGCGAGTTGCGGGTGCAAGGCTGGTGGGATGAAGTCTCGCCATCGGCCGAAGCGCTTTCCAGTGTCGAGCCGTTTTCGGTCGATACACTGGATTTCGAGCAATGGCTGCAATGGATCTTCCTGCCGCGCATGAAGATGATCCTCGAGCAGGATTTGCCGCTACCCAATGCTTCGGGCATTCAGGAAATGGCTGAAATGGTCTTTGCCGGACGCAATGTCCAGGGCAAGGATCGGCAGTTGCAGGTATTGCTCAAAGAGTTTGATCAGTTGATCAGCGCCTCTCGCTGAGTCAGAAGCTGCCAGCGTCCGCTGGCAGTTGTCCACAATCTCTCTCTATTTTGTCGGCTACTGCAGGGTAAGTGCATGCGCGTGCCAATTTTTTGCCAAAAGTTGCGCAATCGAAGCTAACACGGGGCTGATTTACGGGTTTTTTCTTGCGTTCTCATGTGCTTAGTAGAATAAAGCTCATAGACGACTTGACTTGCGAAGGGCGAAACAGAAGAATCCAAAGTCCGCTGTACAGGGACTGCCAGAAGCAGACCCTCTCAGCAGATCATGAGGCGCATATCCGCGTCGACCTGTTACACCCGCAACGCGTTACCTCGCGCTGGGTGGGAAAGCCCCGCAACACTTGGGACGATCCCAATACTTGCTCAGTCAGTGCTGACGTAGTCGGCGACCACCGTCGCTCATGCTCTGCCGAGAAGTAAACCTATTAAGACCCGTCCCATTTTTCGTGGGCGGTATTCTGGCGTTTTAGAGGTGAGCAACGTGGAGCTTTTATCTGGCGGTGAGATGCTCGTCCGCTTTTTGCGCGACGAAGGCGTCAAATATATCTACGGGTACCCGGGTGGTGCTCTTCTTCATGTCTACGATGCCCTGTTCAAAGAACCGGAAGTGACCCACATCCTGGTTCGTCACGAGCAAGCGGCTACCCATATGGCTGACGGCTACGCCCGTGCCACCGGTAAAGCCGGTGTGGTACTGGTGACTTCCGGGCCGGGCGCGACAAACGCCATCACCGGTATTGCCACGGCCTACATGGACTCCATTCCGATGGTGGTCATTTCCGGCCAGGTGCCGAGCACCATGGTTGGCACCGACGCATTCCAGGAAACCGACATGATCGGTATCTCCCGGCCGATCGTGAAACACAGCTTCATGATCAAGCACGCGTCGGAAATCCCGGAAGTCATGAAGAAAGCCTTCTACCTGGCGCAATCCGGTCGCCCTGGTCCGGTCGTTGTCGATATTCCGAAAGACATGACCAACCCGGCCGAGAAGTTCGAATACGTCTTCCCGAAAAAAGCCAAGCTGCGTTCCTACAGCCCGGCTGTTCGCGGTCACTCCGGTCAAATCCGCAAGGCGGCAGAAATGCTCCTGGCGGCCAAACGTCCTGTGTTGTACTCGGGCGGCGGCGTGATCCTCGGCGGTGGTTCCGCACCACTGACCGAACTGGCGAAGATGCTCAACCTGCCAGTGACCAATACCCTGATGGGCCTCGGTGGCTACCCTGGCACCGACCGTCAGTTCATCGGCATGCTTGGCATGCACGGCAGCTACACCGCCAACCTGGCGATGCACCATGCTGACGTGATCCTCGCTGTCGGCGCGCGTTTCGACGACCGTGTCATCAACGGCGCGTCGAAGTTCTGCCCGAACGCCAAGATCATTCACATCGACATCGACCCGGCTTCGATCTCCAAGACCATCAAGGCCGACGTGCCTATCGTGGGTCCGGTCGAGAGTGTCCTGACCGAAATGGTCGCGATCCTCAAGGAAATCGGCGAGACCCCGAACAAGGAGTCCGTTGCCAGCTGGTGGAAGCAAGTCGATGAGTGGCGCGGTGATCGTGGCCTGTTCCCTTATGACAAGGGCGACGGCAGCGTCATCAAGCCGCAGGCCGTGATCGAAACCCTGTGCGAAGTGACCAAGGGCGATGCCTTTGTAGCCTCTGACGTGGGTCAGCACCAGATGTTCGCGGCGCAGTACTACACGTTCAACAAGCCGAACCGCTGGATCAACTCCGGTGGCCTGGGCACCATGGGCTTCGGTTTCCCGGCGGCCATGGGCATCAAGTTGAGCTTTCCGGATGACGACGTCGTTTGCGTCACCGGCGAGGGCAGTATCCAGATGAATATTCAGGAGCTGTCGACCTGCCTGCAATACGGTTTGCCGGTCAAGATCGTCATCCTGAACAATGGTGTGCTGGGCATGGTTCGCCAGTGGCAGGACATGAGCTACGGCAGCCGCCACTCTCATTCCTATATGGAATCGTTGCCTGACTTCGTCAAACTGGCAGAGGCCTACGGTCACGTTGGCGTGCGTATCACCGATTCGAAGGACTTGAAGTCGAAGATGGAAGAGGCGTTCGCCATGAAGGATCGCCTGGTGGTGATCGACATTTCGGTCGACACCAGCGAGCACGTCTATCCGATGCAGATCAAAGACGGCTCCATGCGCGATATGTGGCTGAGCAAGACGGAGCGTACTTAATCATGCGGCACATTATTTCCTTGCTTCTGGAAAACGAACCCGGCGCTCTGTCTCGCGTGGTTGGCCTGTTCTCGCAGCGCAACTACAACATCGAAAGCCTGACCGTGGCCCCAACCGAAGACCCGACCCTGTCGCGTCTGACGCTGACCACTGTCGGTCACGATGAAGTCATCGAGCAGATCACCAAGAACCTGAACAAGCTGATCGAAGTGGTAAAACTGGTCGACCTGTCGGAAAGTGCTCACATCGAGCGCGAACTGATGTTGGTCAAGGTCAAGGCCACCGGCGCCCAGCGCGCCGAGATCAAGCGCACTACCGATATTTACCGTGGGCAGATCGTAGATGTCAGCGCCAGCGTGTATACCGTTCAACTGACCGGTACCAGCGACAAGCTCGACAGCTTCATTCAGTCCATCGGCACCGCCTCGATTCTGGAAACCGTCCGTAGCGGCGTGACCGGCATTGCCCGCGGCGACAAAGTACTCAGCATCTAAACCAAATTAGCGAACGGCCTGAACGGCCTGATATAGGGGAAATTCATGAAAGTTTTCTACGATAAAGACTGCGACCTGTCGATCATCCAGGGCAAGAAAGTTGCCATCATCGGTTACGGTTCCCAAGGCCACGCTCAGGCGTGCAACCTGAAAGACTCCGGCGTTGACGTGACTGTTGGCCTGCGTAAAGGTTCGGCTACCGTTGCCAAGGCAGAAGCTCACGGCCTGAAAGTGACCGACGTTGCTTCCGCTGTTGCGGCTGCCGACCTGGTCATGATCCTGACCCCGGACGAGTTCCAGTCCTCCCTGTACAAGAACGAAATCGAGCCGAACATCAAGAAAGGCGCCACCCTGGCCTTCTCCCACGGCTTCGCGATCCACTACAACCAGGTTGTGCCGCGCGCTGACCTCGACGTGATCATGATCGCGCCGAAGGCTCCAGGCCACACCGTACGTTCCGAGTTCGTGAAGGGCGGCGGTATCCCTGACCTGATCGCTATCTACCAGGACGCCTCGGGCAACGCCAAGAACGTTGCACTGTCCTACGCTGCCGGCGTTGGCGGCGGTCGTACCGGCATCATCGAAACCACTTTCAAGGACGAGACCGAAACCGACCTGTTCGGCGAGCAAGCCGTTCTGTGTGGCGGTACCGTTGAACTGGTAAAAGCCGGTTTCGAAACTCTGGTTGAAGCTGGCTACGCGCCAGAAATGGCCTACTTCGAGTGCCTGCACGAACTGAAGCTGATCGTTGACCTCATGTACGAAGGCGGTATCGCCAACATGAACTACTCGATCTCCAACAACGCCGAATACGGCGAGTACGTGACTGGTCCGGAAGTCATCAACGCCGAATCCCGTCAGGCCATGCGCAACGCCCTGAAACGTATTCAGGACGGCGAATACGCCAAGATGTTCATCAGCGAAGGCGCTACCGGCTATCCTTCGATGACCGCCAAGCGTCGTAACAATGCCGCTCACGGTATCGAAATCATCGGCGAGCAACTGCGCTCCATGATGCCGTGGATCGGTGCCAACAAGATCGTCGACAAAGCTAAAAACTAAGTCACGCCCTTGTACGAAAAACGCGGCTTAGGCCGCGTTTTTTCGTTTGGGAGATCGGTTCTGGTATAAAGCTGCATCGTTTGCGGCCGAACCGTCGTCCCAGACACCTGTCCAAACTTTCCACCCCGTTGCAAGGTAATGTCCATGAGCGAACGCCCCGAAGAGCCAAGCCAGGCTTCTGACGCCGAAAGCCTGCTGCCCATCGATGAACATGTCGAGGAGGGCCATGACGCTGAAGGTCGTAAAGTCCGGCATCGTGGTATCTATCTTCTGCCGAACCTGTTTACCACTGCGAACCTGTTCGCAGGGTTTTACTCCATCATCAACTCGATGAGCGCCCAGGCGGCCCTGAGTGCGGGTGACGCGGTCAATGCGAGCAAGTATTTCGCGTTTGCGGCCATCGCCATCTTCGTTGCGATGGTGCTCGATGGCCTTGATGGCCGCGTGGCCCGTATGACCAATACCCAGAGCGCCTTTGGTGCCGAGTATGACTCGCTGTCGGACATGGTTGCCTTTGGTGTCGCGCCGGCATTGTTGGCCTTCGGTTGGGCTCTGGGTGACATGGGCAAGGTTGGCTGGATGGTCGCCTTCGTTTATGTCGCGGGTGCGGCGCTGCGTCTCGCACGTTTCAACACTCAGGTCGGTACGGCGGACAAGCGCTACTTTATCGGCCTGGCCAGCCCGGCGGCGGCGGGTGTTGTTGCAGGCATCGTCTGGGCGTTCAGCGATTACGGTATTCAGGGGTCGAAGATGTCCTTCCTGGTTGCGCTGATGGTGGCTGCGGCCGGCATGCTGATGGTCAGCAACATCAAGTACAACAGCTTCAAGGAGCTGGATCTGAAAGGGCGCGTGCCGTTCGTGGCGATTCTCGCCGTGGTGCTGGTGTTTGCAGTGGTGTTCAGTGATCCGCCGCGCATCCTGTTGCTGGTGTTTCTCGCCTATGCAGCCTCCGGCCCGGTTCAATACCTGTTACGTCTTCGCCGTAACAAGAGCGCGTAATTTCCCTCATACTCCGCAGTCTATGGGTGCACCTGTCTTCCAGAGCTGCGGAGTAACCATGCTGATCAAAGTCACCAGAACGTCCGACTGTCATGAGTCGGACGTCACGCCTGAATCCCTCTATCTTTCTCGACGCAATGTGCTCGGCGCCGCGGTTGCCGGTTTCGCCCTGGGCAGCCTGCCGCAATGGGCCAGCGCTGGCGATGCTGCGCGTTACCCGGATGTTGAACCCGGCAATGCGCCTTCCTGGTTCAGCGAAAAACTTCCCGCTACCCAGTGGGGTGCGGTCAACGTCAAGGATGAGGCGATCACGCCGTTCAAGGATGCGACCCACTACAACAACTTCTACGAGTTCGGCACCGACAAGGGTGATCCGGCAGCCAATGCCGGCACGCTGAAGACTGAGCCTTGGTCGGTGGTTGTGGACGGGGAGGTGGGCAAGCCAGGGCGGTATGCGCTGGAGGACTTCATGAAGCCGTACCAGCTTGAGGAGCGAATCTACCGACTGCGTTGCGTGGAAGCCTGGTCGATGGTCATTCCCTGGATCGGCTTTCCCCTCTCGGCGTTACTCAAGGAAGTAGAGCCGACCTCCAAAGCCAGATTCATCCGCTTCGAAACCCTGCAGGATTCCAAAAGCATGCCGGGCCAGCGCTCCGGTTTTGCCTTGATCGACTGGCCCTATATAGAAGGGCTGCGTCTGGATGAGGCGATGAACCCGTTGGCGATTCTTGCGGTAGGCATGTACGGGCGTGAGTTGCCGAATCAAAACGGCGCGCCGTTGCGTTTGGTGGTGCCCTGGAAATATGGCTTCAAGAGCATCAAGTCCATTGTGCGCATCAGTCTGGTCAGCGAGCAGCCGAAAACCACCTGGCAGAGTATTGCTCCGGATGAGTATGGCTTTTATGCGAACGTGAATCCCACGGTTGATCATCCTCGCTGGACTCAGGCTCGTGAACGCCGCCTGCCGAGCGGTTTGTTCAAGCCCAATGTGCGCGACACGCAAATGTTCAACGGCTATTCAGAGGAAGTTGCCTCTCTATATACGGGGCTCGACCTGAGGAAGAACTACTGATGCGCTATCCGTTTTGGCGTATCGGTGTCTTTGTCGTGGTGCTGGTGTGGCCGCTGCTGTGGTTGTATCAGGCTTGGGAGGATGTCCTCGGGCCGGATCCGGGCAAGGTGCTGGTCGATCGATTGGGGTTGGGGGCGCTTGTTCTGCTGCTCGTGACTTTGAGTATGACGCCCTTGCAGAAACTCACCGGTTGGCCGGGGTGGATTGTTGTGCGGCGACAGTTGGGGTTGTGGTGTTTTGCCTATGTAGTGCTCCACCTCAGTAGCTATGCCGCATTCATTCTTGGTTTTGACTGGTCGCAATTGGGCGTTGAGTTGCGCAAGCGGCCTTACATTATTGTCGGGGCGCTGGGCTTTCTTGGTTTGCTGGCATTGGCGGTGACGTCCAATCGATACAGTCAGCGGCGATTGCGGGCGAGTTGGAAGAAGTTGCATCGCCTGGCTTACGTCATTCTCGGGCTTGGATTGCTGCATATGCTCTGGATTGTGCGTGCCGACCTCAAGGAGTGGGCGATCTATGCGTCTATAGGTGCGTTGTTGTTAGTGCTGCGGCTACCGCTCGTAGCTCGTAGAATCCCTCGTTTAACGGCTAAAAAGGCCTCTTCTGCCAAATAGGCGTAAATAGGTGTTGACGGCAGATTCTGGAGGCCTATAATTCTTCCCACTTCCGGCGCAGTCGAAACGGAAAACTCCTTGGTAAACAAAGAGTTACGCAGTTTTCGGCAGCAGGTTGCTTCAGTTTATCGAAGCGCCAAGGAAGTTGAAAAAGAGGTGTTGACAGCAGCGAGTAACGCTGTAGAATTCGCCTCCCGCTGACGAGAGAT